>JAAZFB010000386.1 GCA_012511915.1 Clostridiaceae bacterium | reverse complement strand
GAACTATGTTTGTCAAAGCCTTTAATTGTGACAAGGACACAGCATATTCCGATATGGTAAATACACTAAAACTGTGGAAAAAAGCAGAACACAAAAATGCTGTTTTAGCCTATCATTTAATACAATCCTTTCCAAAGAACATTGTATCTGCCGAACAGGCATACCAGCATGGAAAAGATTTTGTAGAGAGGTATCTTGCTGATAAATACGAAGTTGTTATATCAACACACCTCGACAGACAACATTTCCACAACCATATAATTTTTAACTCCGTTTCCTTTATGGATGGTAAGAAGTATAGAAATAATTTTAAAGATTACTTTGTTGACATTCGTGGTACATCGGATACGGTTTCAAAGGAGCATGGATTACCTGTCATCACACCAAAGGGCAAGGGCAAACATTATGCTGAGTGGAAGGCAGAGCAGGAAAGCAGACCCACCATTCGCTCTGTTATTAGGCAAGAGGTGGACGAGATTATTAAAGACTCCTATACCTTTCAAACTTTTATAGAGCTTTTGCGGCGGCGAGGTTTTATCGTAAAATATGGCGAGCGTGTTAAATACATTGCTGTTAAGCCTCCCCACTCCGTAAAATTTTTTCGCTTAAAATCACTTGGCGAAAACTATACGGAAGAAAATATCAAGCTACGATTAGAAGCACAGCGAAAAGGTATCCGGCAGCTTGACACTGTAGAACGTAAGCCGCCCAAACGATACAAGTTAATCAAAGGCACTTTCGGAATTTTAAAACCTAAAAAAATTAAAGGCTTTATGGCGCTATATTTACATTATCTATATTTACTTGGCAAAGTGAAAAAACGGTCGGCACCTAAAAAGGTGTCTTTTTTATTGCGTGAAGATATATTGAAGTTTGAGCGTTACCAAAAGCAGTTTCGATTTTTACGTACCAATAACATTGCCACTAAAAGTGAGTTGATAAATGAGAAACAAAAAATCGAAGAAGAAATAAGCAGCTTAATTTTTACCCGTGAAGATTTATACTCACAGAAAAAGGCGGCTGACACAGAGCAGATTCAATCAGATGTTCAAGCTGGAATAAATGTTATCAATGCTCGATTTCGTGAATTACGCAAGGATAAAAAACTATGTGAGAATATTGAAAATGACATAACAATTATTGCGGGGAAACTGCACCAAATGGATGAAGTAAAAGAAAAACCACACTATGTAAAGGAGGAACACAATTATGAACACAAGCGGTGAAGTAGCAGACTTAATGGTTAAGGAAAGTATTCAGATTACCGAATCGGCGGTTAAATTAGCAGGGCTTGGGGCGAAAAACTTAGCGGCTCTGCTCATTGCCATTATGCAGGATAATCAAAAAACACAGGGTAAAACCAATATTCAAAAGTTAATTAAAGAGAATAAACAGCTTTGTATTTTGCAGATTGACAAAAATGATTTATCAAAGTTTAACGGTGAAGCAAAAAAATACGGTGTGCTGTACACAGCTATTGCAGATAAAACGGGGGACAGTAATTTAGTTGATATTATTGCCAAACATGAGGATGTTGGCAGGCTGAATTATATTATGGAAAAGATGGGTTGCCCCATTCCAGCCAACGATGAAATTGCCGAGGAACGGGAGGAACAATCAAAAAACGCCCTAACCCGTGTGGCGAAGAAAGATGCTCCACAAAAGAGCAAATCAAGAGCGCACGGGACTGGCTCCAAAAAAATGCAAGAAACCGAGAGGACTACGGATAAAAAGCCCTCTGTAAAAGCAGCACTTGGCAATATTAAAAAACAATCCATTCAAAAATCGAGATCAGTTCCCGTTAAGGAAAAATCACGATAAAGGAGGATATTTATGCCGGGAAACATTCTAAAATATGCGGCGAAGGGCAATGCATCAGACATTCATATTACACAAAATAAACCCGCATGGCTCAGACAAAACGGTGAATTTAAACAGCATGAATATATTGCAACAGTAAATGACATAGACAAATTTGTGGAAAGTTTTATGCCGGATATGCTTTGCCAGTACCATAAATTTAAAAACAGAGAAAACACCTGCCCCATTGACTGTGCCTTTCAATTTATGAACAGGAGGTTTCGTGCAAACATTTATTACAGCCTGAGCGGAATGAATGTTGCACTCAGACTTTTAAGTGATAAAATCATGCCTCTTGAAAAACTGCTGATGCCGGATAACGTCACAGAGTTTATCACTCCCCATAACGGTTTGATTTTAGTGGCGGGTAAAAGAGGAAGCGGCAAGACAACAACATTAGCTTCTATGATTGATGCCATAAACCATAGCCGCTGTGAAAATTTTTTAACCATTGAGGAACCCATTGAATATATTCATAAATCTGATCTGAGCCGCATTGAACAAATTGAGGTGGGCGTTCATGCAGAAAGCTTTGAAGCCGCCACGATTGCCGCACTTCGCCAAAACCCCAACATTATTTTAATCGGTGAAATGCGTGATTTGCCCACCATACAAAATGCCATTACTTTGGCAGAAACAGGGCATATGGTTTACGGTACGCTACACGCTAAGAGCATTACCGAAACCATTGACAGAATTATTGATGTGTTCCCCTCCGGTCAGCAAGAGCAAATTCGTCAGCAGTTGGCGAGCGTGTTAAAAGGGATACTCCACCAAACATTGGTTAGAGGTATAAATGGAAATGTCATTCCCATAGTTGAACAGTTAATTGTAGATGATACCGTGTCCTCCATGATTATGCAAAGGCAAAAACCAAATGCCATTCGTGACTATTTGCGTGGAAAATCCAAATGCGGCAATGTTCACATTGCGGATAATGTGGCATGGCATATTCAAAGCAGCAGGCTTGAGGTGCAGACCATAAAACATCTCCTATCCCCTGATGATTACAATATGGTAAAGGCAATTTTAGCAAATTTTAAGACGAGAGGTGGTTTTGATGGCTAAAAGAATATTATTTCAAACAGCATTAGGCAATGGGTATATTACAAAGGATCAGCTTCAGCAAGGGGAAGAATACAGGGCAGAAACAAATGTATCTGATGAGAGGGCTTTGCTTGATTTAAAAATATTATCCGAAGAAAATTTGCTGAAGCTCTACCATGATATTTACGGTCATGAAATTGCAACTAACATAAAAAACATAGTGGCTGATGCCCTCACTTTAAAATGCAGATACAAAACCTTGCTTGATATAGGGTTTATGCCTGTGACGAGGGATAGCAAGGTGCATATTATCACAGCAAAGCCGCAAAACAGCTTGTTTGCAGAGGACTATATTCGTGAAGCTACAAGCTACAAAGGCGGCTTTACTTATGCCCTTATCACGGAAACAAACCTTAAAAAGCTTATTAACAAAGCCTTTCATGTGGAAAGTGAAAATATGGAATTTGACAGCCTTGAACTATCCGCCTATACACCTAGCAAGACTTACGATGTCTCTGAAAATGATTCTTCTACAATCGTGAATTTGGTCAACCGTATATTAAGGGAAGCCATAGAAAACAAAATCTCCGATATTCACTTTGAGCCGCAAGCTGACCATCTTCGTGTCCGTTATCGTGATGACGGACTTTTAAAGATGATGTTTAAGCTACCGAAAAACATTGCAAATCAGCTTGTAAACCGCATTAAAACCATGTCAAACCTTGATGTGAATAACAGTAAAATCATTCAAGACGGTAATGCAAGGCTTGATATTTTCGGAAAGACCATTGATATTCGTGTGTCCGTCATACCCTCTACCAACGGAGAAAATGCGGTTATTCGTATTTTGGATCAAAGCAAGCTGAAATTTGACATATCCATGCTTGGCTTTTCCGAGGAAAACGAAAAAAGGTTCTGTAAACTCATTCAAAAGCCGCAAGGCATGATACTACTCACCGGACCGACGGGAAGTGGTAAAAGCACATCACTTTATGCCGCACTTTCGGTTTTAAACACAATGGATCGCTGTATCATTACTTTTGAAGAGCCAGTCGAATATCATATGGACGGAATTGTGCAAGTGCAGGTCAACCCTGCAATGGGCGTCACTTTTCCGAAAGCACTAAATAGCGGTTTGCGGCAGGACATTGAGGTGGCATTGGTTGGCGAAATACGGGACAGGGAAACCGCCGAAATTGCCTTTGATGCCGCCAACACAGGGCATATGGTGTTTAGCACCCTGCACACCAACAGCGCCGCATCCTCTATTTTGCGGCTTGTTAAAATGGGAATTGAGCCATATATGGTATCACGAGTTTTAACAGCAGTGATTAACCAACGCTTGGCAAGGCGAATTTGTCAAAATTGTAAGGAGGAATACCGTTTAGAGGACAGTTCCCCCTACCGAAAAATACTTGGCTGTGGTGACAAAGAGGTGCTTTTACATAGAGGGCGTGGCTGTGATGAGTGTGCGGAAACAGGCTTTAAGGGCAGGATTGCTATACAGGAGTTTTTGATTGTCAACGAGGAAATAGGTGAGCTTTTGGACAACAATGCAACTACTCATGAAATTGAACAGGCGGCAATCCGTAGCGGTATGAAGAAAATTCAGCAGGACGGAATAGACAAATCCCTGTCCGGTCTTACAACCCTTGACGAGATTCACCGTGTTGTATATTTTGAAAATTTGTAGGAGGTTTTTAGCTTGGACTTTTTAATAAAGAAAAACATTATCAAAAAAAGTAAGGTCATTGTTGACATCGGCAGTAAGTATATCAAGATTTTGGAGGTGCATTATGCAGGCAAAAAGGTCACCGTCACCAATGCACAAAAGATAGACAGCACCGCCATGTTTCAAGATGGTATAAACTATGCCGATATGGCAAAGGAAATCAGAAATATAATTGGTGAGCAAAAGAAATGCGAGGTGTCTGTTTCCTTACCTGCCCATTTGGTTGAGTCGAAAATTGTGACGGTTAAAAACAAAAAGCAAACCGACATTCCAAAACTTATGGAAAAGGAATACTCGGCAATAGGGCGTGTTACACCTCTAACCCATATCCTTGACTATGCCTATTTAGGCAAGAAAGAGGAAAACAGCGATACCGTTCATTATTGCTTAATTTCAGCAGTGCATAAAAACACGATGGAACAGCTTGTGGAAGCCTTTTTAGAATATGATTTAAAAATTACAACGGTCACCTTTCCTACATACAATATGATTTGCCTGTCCAGTCTGTACCATAATGATTATGAAAACTTAAACCGCCTTATGATTGATTTTGGTGCAAGCGGCACAAGAGTGGTTGCATTTTCAGACGGTATTCCTGTGTATGCAAGAAACCTTGATATTGGTTTTCAAAGCTATGTGGAAAAACTAATTGCCGAGCAAGATTTGGTCGGAACACCGGATATTATAAAGGCACTTAAAATTGTTGGCGAAATGAGTTTGCTTGAAAATGAGCAAACCCGTAAATATTTTAATAGCCTTGATAAAACGGTTTATTACAAGGCGGTTGACCATGTAAGCAGTAAGCTGATCTCCGAGATTGAGCGTATTATAGAGCTTTGCGAGAACAACGGGATTGGCATTACAAAAATAATTTATGGCGGCTCTGTGATAAATGATTTTGACAAGCGGCTAAAACATCTCGGCTTTGAGGTTGAAAAGTTTGATTTGGATATGTGCGGCGATATGCAAGCCCGCGACTTTCTGCTTTGGATTGAAGAAATAAGTGTGGGAAGCCTGTATTTTAATGGGTTAGGGCTTGCTGTAAGCACAATGCTTTAAGGAGGGAAACACATTGCAGGGAAATAAAAAACTAAACCTTTTACCGCTTTCGGTAAAAAACAAATATATCAATAAATATCTGCTCTATGCCGCAATCCTTGTTTGCGGCATTTGTATTTTAGCAGTTTTAGTACAATATTTCAGCATGGCGTTTTTACAGTATGATATTAAAAAAATCGGGAGGGCGAACACAGAATATAACGAGGAAAAGGCAAGAATTGAGCTTTTGCAGATTGCCATTGATGAACACAAAACCTTTTTGCAAGACTATGAAAACGGTGGCTTTCCCCTCTCTCGGTTTATGCACGATGTCCTGCTGCATAAGCCGGATAGCGTATCCATCATTTCCATTGATTCACAGGATAGGTTAATGGAGATTGTAGAAACAGCGGAAACACCTGCCGACGATACCGAGGACCAGCCGGAAGAAGAAAATGTTTCGGAGATCACTCCGACACCGAGCGACAATAGCGATTTAAGCGGTGAGGAAATTATTATCCGTGGGCATGGGAAAAACAGTGAGGATATTTCAAAGTTTATCTATCAAATTTCAAGGCTTAGTTATATTGCAAGTGCTGATATTACAGCCATTGAACAGCATTTATTAAATAATGAAGATGAAAGTATCTTTGAAATAAACCTAATCGGAGGTGTGGTAGATTGAAACTGACAGTGCGCGATAAAGTCATTGTTCTAATCTTGCTTTTAGCTTTTGCCATTTAGGGCGGCTATCAAATGCTTTGGATACCCCTTGGCGAAAAAATATCGGAACTTGAAATCTCAAAGTCAAAAGTAGAGGGTTTTACAGCAGATATTACACCTCTTTTAGAGCAAAGCAAGGCACTTTCTGCCGAGAAAAATCGGCTTGAGCAATCGGTGGACACCATAAAGGAAACTAAAAGCAAGACTTTAACAAAGGAAGAATTTTTATTGTATCTTGGGAAAAAAACCACATCAAGCGGTGTAAAACTCTTAACGTTTAACGATTTTGGCACAGAGGAAAAGGGCGGCATTTATAAAGCCAAATTCGATTTTGAACTTCAAGGCAGTGCCGCAAGTATCAACAGCATTTTATCCGCCATTGATCAGATGGGCGTGAAATACAGCGTGGCTTCCCTCTCTTTTCGGCAGGATAAAGACTATGATTATTTAAAGCGGTTTTTTGACAGCACCACAAAATTGCCTTGGTATCAAGCGGCTGAAACAGAAGAACAGCAAGAGGAATTTGTGGAAGTGGTTTCAAGCAATGATATGAGGTTAGCGGTCACCATTTACTTTTTCATGTTTGAAAAGCCTGACAGCTCCAACAGCTTTATGGCACAATCGGGGGGGATTTGATGGAGTATTTTGAATACAAGGTGAAAAATGCAGTAAGCGGAAAAGTTGCAAAGGGAATTATGACCACCGACGATTTGGAATCGGCAATAGACACACTAAAGCGGCGTGGTGAAAGCATTGTGGAGATTGATTATCTAAAGGATTTTATGAATTTAAGAAAACTATCTTTTTCCCTTTCTACCCGTATCAGCAAGAAAATAGCGGCTGAATTTTATACCATGCTATCCTTTATGCTTGAAGCAGGAATGTCCCTCCACGAATCGCTGATAACCATACGAGATTCCAGTATCAGCAAAAAGCTCAAACGCCTGTCAAGCGTGACCGCTGACGAGGTGCGAAAAGGTGAGGCACTTAGCGGAGCAATGAAAAAGTCAGGACTATTTCCCCACGCAAGCACAGAACAAATTAGGGCAGGCAAGGAATCGGGTACAGTTACTACAGCCCTAAAGCGATTGATTTTAAAGACGGAAAAGGAACTCGAGTTTACAGGCAAACTTAAAAATGCAATGGTCTATCCCATCATTATTTGAGTGGTGATATAGGCTGTCATTCGGGTGCTGATGACCGTTGTTGTGACTACTT
>JAAZFB010000038.1 GCA_012511915.1 Clostridiaceae bacterium | reverse complement strand
TTTTCCTTTTCCTTCGTTATCTTAGAGTTTTTCAAAATCCTTTTTGACTGCCCGTCGCATAATAGGAACAAGAGGTGCAACAACTGATTCTTTCGGCACTCGCCTGTTCGAAAAAGCGACTTCTCCCATTTCAACACCGCGCACAGTTTCAACAACAACATGTTCGCCCTTTTCGTATTTATTCTCTTCGGGGTCGAAAAAATATATTTTATTTGCGTTTTTAAACCTTATACCAACAACATTAATCATGTAATGCCCTCCATGCATCCAGCAACAATTCCGATATAACGATACCATAATTTCTGTTTTGGTTTATAGCATTCTTTGCAATCGCTATATTGTTTATGATTTTTAATGCAGCTCCTTTGTTTATCCCCTTCATACCGTTTGTTTGACTTTTTTCAATCAGTGAATCGGACAAAAGTATACTCATAATGTCAAAAAACATAAAGCAATTTTGCTTTTGCTGTTCAAAAAAGGCTATTGCCTCGTATATGCACGCTTTATCCGCACCAACAAACCGCTTAAACAGTGCGGCATATTCACCAATACTCTCGCGCAAACCATCTGTCGTTATTAATTCATCCGCTATAGATAAACTGCCGGAGCACAGGCGTATCAATATACTGTCAATACTGTCTTTATATTTATCTTTAATATATTGTGAAATTATACCGTCGTCCAACGGGGCAAACCTCAAAATAACCGCCCGTGAGAGTATAGTAGGCAATAGCACCCTATCATTTGCCGAAATCAAAATTATGACACAATATGCAGGTGGTTCTTCCAAAACTTTTAGCAATGCATTTTGCGCACCGGCACTCATTGTATCGGCATCAGGAATGATAAATACTTTTTTATCAGCAATATACGGCTTTATGTATATATCCGTCCTTGCTGCGCGGATTGCATCCACAGAAAGAGCTTTTTTTTCTTTCACATCATAGTGTTCATTTGTTACAACAATAATATCCGCTACACTGTTGTGCGTAAGCAGTTGCGCAAATGCAGTTGCCATAGTTGTTTTGCCAATACCTTTTTTGCCGCAAAAAACATAGGCATGGGAAACGGTGTTATTATCAATTGCAGTATTAAGCGTTTGTTTTATGCCATCATGCCCGTAGATGTTGTCAAAAGTCATACCTTTTCAAACCTGTCAACATCTACAACAAAAATTGTAGCCCCGCCAACCACGACCTCAATAGGCCACGCAGAGGCGCCCATATACATAGCAGCCGGCGCAGTAAGCTCTTTTCTGGATTTGCATTTGTTTTTAATTATCTCTATAACCTGATCAACTTGTTCCTCTTGGGTACCGATTAAAAAGGTAACATTCCCCGCCCGTAAAAAACCACCGGTGGAAGCCAGCTTGGTAACATTAAATTGATTTTTTGTCAACTCTTCAGAAACAGTAGCGCTATCCTCATGCTGGACAATAGCTAAAACTAATTTCATTATCAAACCACTCCTTTTCAATAATATCCCTCAACTATAGTATACACTTATATAACATCATTTACAAGCAGTAATTTTACTTATTTATACTTTCAAATATACCGGAAGCCCGTCTTTAAACGTAATGGTGCTCTCTCCCTGAATTAAAGGCAACATATAATCAATAGCAGGGGGAAGTATATCATTACCCTCGCTGTTAATCCATTCTCTGGGCACGACTTTTTCAACATTGGCAATTGCCGATGCATCGTGGGACAGTATTTCAATTTTATACGGGCTGGTTGATGTTCGTTTAAAATACATCATTTTGCCGGTTTCCCCGTTTAATGCTGCCCTAACACCCGCAGTGCCTATCTGCTCTGCCTCCGTTAAATCGGTTTGTGACGTTATATGTGCCGCACATCGCTGTAATAAACTAAACTCAATACTTCTGACTTTCCAGCCAAATTTATCATGAATTATATCTGCCAGCACCTTTGCCGTACCTGAAAGTTGCTTATGACCGAAACTGTCCACAATTTCCGAAACAGCGCCTTCGCATACATATTTGCCGTCTGGTGTTTTAATTCCCTCAGATACCACTGCGATGACATTCTTGTACTTTTTGCTTGCCTTTTCTATATCCAAAACAAATTTATCAATATCAAAAGCTAACTCGGGCAGATAAATCAAATGTGGGCCCGGCTCGTCCTGTGTCCTTGCCAATGCGGCTGCGGCAGTAAGCCAGCCGGCGTTTCGTCCCATTATTTCAACTATGGAAACGGTATTAATGTCATACACCTGCACATCCCGGGCAATTTCGCGCAGACTGGACGCGATATACTTCGCCGCAGAACCAAAGCCGGGGGTGTGGTCGGTTATTGCAAGGTCATTATCTATTGTCTTGGGTACACCTATAATGTTAACATCGTGGTTATTCGCCTTTGCATATGCCGATAGTTTGCTTACGGTATCCATAGAATCGTTACCGCCAATATAAAAGAAATATGTTATATTATGTTTTTTGAATATCTCAAAAATCTTAACAAACGTATCGTTACTATCTTTTGGCAGCTTATAACGACACGAACCAAGGTATGCCGCCGGTGTGCTGATTAATAAGTCTAAGTTGCTTTTTTCGGCAAACCGCTCAGACAGATTAATAAAGTTTTCGTTTAATACACCTTCAATGCCATGTCGGGCACCATAGATTGTTTCTATCTGCCCGTTGCTGTCAAGGGCCCCTTTTATTACGCCCGCCAATGAGGCATTTATTACTGAAGTTGGTCCACCCGATTGTCCTACTATTGCATTTCCTTTTAACACTTTCGTAATTCCTCCTTGAAAAATTCTTAGCATTTTTCATTATACAATATATTTTTGTAAAAAGCAAAGAATTTTTAAAAAAGGGGTTGTTGAATAATTGTACTCCGATTATTCAACAACCCTTTTATACTAAACACTATTTCGCAATTAATGAAATTTTTCTAACGCGAATTAGTATTAGGACTATTTATGTTAATCAAGATTAGCTTTTAAGCAATTAAATATAATAACAGCTGTTTCGCCCCTTGTCAGTGCATCTTTCGGTGCAAATGCGCCGTTGCTGCCTTTAACAATGCCAAGCCCTTGTGCAATTGCGGCATAACCGAGTAAACCGGGGTTTATTTCATTCACGTCTGAAAAATCACAAACAAATATACCGGGAATTTCGGCAAAGTTTTTATATCCCAAATATCGTAACAGATATTTTATAGAATCCTCACGTGTTACTGTGGTATCGGGGGTTTTTTCCGTTTCGTCCATTACCCCCTGCCTTATAAGATAATTGTATATTGTATCGATGTTTTCCCTGTCATAATAGTATCTGCCAAGCTTAACAAGCAATGTAACAAAATCCCTTTGCGCAATATTTTCGTCCGGCAAAAAACTTTCTCCGCTTAAAAATATACCTATGGCGGCAAGCTCTTTTATCGCGGTTTCGGAAAAATGCCCCTCAATATCGTTATATGACGCCGGGAGGTTCTCTACATACGGTTTGCCCTCCCAGTCAACAAGCTCGCCGGTTTTAGCGTCGATGTTAAAATATTTATCGTCAGATATCTTATAAGCAAGTACCGCCTTGTTGTTAAAAATCAAGTATTCAAGGTTTAGGGCGTCTGTGTTGAATAATATTTCATGCGCCTTATCAATACCGATTACGCCATCGGCTGACGGCACTTCAATGCCTTCTGTCCAGTTGCAACTATATTCATTTATTTTGGCGTTATCGACATTTACCGATGCGCTTATTTGGTCATATCCGAAATATGCGCCGTTTTCAATCCGGTAATAGTTATAATAATATGGCTTATTTTGATTGCTTAAGTCCATAGGTTTTGTCTTGCTCAACTTATCCGGCTGCATTTTTTTGATAAATGCCTCTGCCACCTTTTGCATTTCTTGATGTTTATCTTCCTCACCCTTAGCCTTTACATCTGTTGATACAGGACGGGGAAGTCCGTCCCAACTACCGCTTGAAAAAGAAAGAAGCTCTCCGGTTTTAGCATTGAATACTGCATTTGCATAGCCGTCGCCCTCTCCTGCGGCAATCATGAGTTTTCTTTTTTCATCCGAAACATCTTCATCTTGCTTCAAGCGAGTAAAATACATATTGAGACGATAAAAGCGTTCGTCGCTATACGGCATTTTTTCTTGCGAAAGATTTGTACTGGTCAGCTTGTATTCGTCATCAAAATCTAACTCAGTCAGCGCACGTAACTTTTTTTCCGCTTGTGCGGCGGATATGGTGCCGGCAATATTGTCAACTTCCTTTTGCTCTTCCGGGCGCAATGACTTCTTTGCACTACTCAAGTCTGGTACCGCCATCTCTCCTGCATAGCCAGCTGCATATCGCAAGTTATCGTATTGGGGTTTTTCAACGTCTCCGGTTATAGCATTAATATACATATCCCCTTTTTCCCTTGAACGGATGTATCGCAGACTAACTTGCCCTTTACTATCAATGGAGTATTCCAAATCAAGCGGTGTTTTCTCACTGAATATTTCTTGTGCTTTTTGTTCGGTAATAGCCTTTTCAGGTAAAGAAAATTCAAGGCCGGTGTTCCAATAACAGTTATATTGTGTGATTTCTTTCAATGCGCTGTCTATATTGAAATACACATTATTTGTCGGCACATTTATACCGTTTACAATGCGCGGGAAAGAATAGCTGTAATTTCCGTCATATATCGATGGTTCTTTCCAAACGTATTGTCCCTCTATTTCAGGACACACTTTTGCAATAAAGTCTTTTACAATCCCGTCCGCAGTTTCCTTTGGAATTTGGGGCAATTTTACAATTTCGGAATAATCCCTACCGAAATTGGTGCTTTTCGAATATGAACGGATAAACCCGCTATCCTCTACTTCCACAGATATGTAGCTGTTGTTTAAATCGTCTTTTTCGTCAATTCTTCTCCAATTAAGGCTCCAAATCACCTTGCCATTTTCGTCTGTTCTCATGTCACCGGAAAATTCCTCATGATCTGCAGGTATATCAATTCTTTCGCGCACCTTTAAAATTATATTTTCAAGCGCGTCTGCTTTTTGCTGATTTGCAAATGCCGAGTGCGGCACGGAAAACAGCATTGTAATTACTGTCAATAAAGCAATTGTTCTTTTCATAATCAACACCCCCGTATTTTTTTTAGGTACTGTCAAGTTTTTAGTATAAAGTCTAACTTTGCCAACCCACTACTATTAGACGATGCAACATAGAAAAAAGTTCCCGAATTATTCCGCATGCCCTAACACTACAGCGAACATTCGGCGTGTGACAGATTTTTAAAATGATTTTTTGTCTGGTGAATCAGCGAAAATCGGGTAATACTTTGTGTATTGCCTGATTTATGATGGTTTGCATGGCGGAAAATCATTCAAAATATGGTGCGCGCCCGATGTGTTCGTTGTAGTGCTAATACTAATTCGCGATTAAAAGACAACTAAAAAACTTAGGATTTTTTTAGTCAGGTAAGGCGGAAGGTTCCGTTAATACTTTGTGTATTAACGGGTTCTTCCAACGCAGCATGACGGAATAAAGACAAGTTTTGTTGTTATTTTAATTGAGGATTAGTATTAAATATACCATTGGTGAATATTATAAAAAATATCATTTCTGAGCGGTGTTATTTCGCCTTTAACCTTATCGCTTAACAAAATTGCCTCCCAATTAAAATATAGCGGCACCGCGGGCAGGTCGGTGGCATATTGTTGTTGCAGCTGATGATACACCGCTTGTTTTCCGTTTTGCGTCGTTTGTATTTGAAGTTGTTCCATCAACGATAAAAAGGTCTGCGTATTCGGCACGACATACTTGGGGTTAATATCGTTTGAATAGTTTATTTCCCCTAAATACATATCGTATGCTCCGTCTGCAACAAGTGCTCTAAAGTTTTCCCAGCTTACCTGTTGAACGCTTGTATTAATACCGATAGATTTTATGCTTTGCGCAATTTGCTCCGCAACGCTTACTTTTATAGGGTTATCCTCATTAACCATTATTTTTAACGTAATATCGGCAGTGCCGATGTTGTTTTGGCTCAATATATCAGCTGCCAGAGCGGCATTATGCTCATATTTGGGGACATTGTCATTATAATAGTACCATTTCGGGTGTAAAAATGTATCGCTGATGACACCGCAAGAGAGCAACACCTCTTCAAGTATTCGTTTTTTATCTATGGTATGGGCAATAGCCCTGCGGATATTAATATCTGATAAGTACTTGTTGTCGGTATTAAAAGCTAAAAAGTTATAAAGGGCAGAATTATATTCCACCGCCTTTCTTTGTGAATAGCCCGAAAACTGCCCCCTGCTTAGCATATCTGTTTTTACAACGTCCGTTTCCTTTGCATCAAAGGCATAAATCGACGTACTTTTGTCGGGCAATAAGTGGACTTCAACCGTTTCAATATATGGTGTATATCTGCCGGAAGGATTGCTTATTAAATATATAACTCGGTGTGTTCTCTCGGTAAGTTGATAACAACCGGTTCCTATCGGCGTTTGAATATTTATATTTTGGCATTCATCCGCTTTTAGAATTGGAATTTCAAGCCTATTAATAAAATTTGCCTCGGGCGCTGCCAATGTTATAACAACGCTGTCAGGCAACGCTTGTATGCTTATGACGTTTAATAGGTTTTCTTTATATGGGCTATTGTGTGGACTGTTTTTGACCGCCTCTAATGTTGCGGCAACGTCCTGCGGAGTAAAATCAGTACCGTCATTCCATTTTACACCTTGCCTGATGTTTATCGTCCAACAGAGCCCATCGTCAGAAACGGAAAAATCCGACGCCAACTCTGCTTGCGGTAGCATGCTGTTATCACATATAATTAAAAAATCGTATATCAACATAAGAACTTGCCTGTTGGTATCGCTTTTAGTGAACAGCGGGTTAAAGGTGTCAAAATTGTATGAATGTATTTTAAGCGTGCCGCCATAGCTTGGCGAAGCCGTCTGTTCACCCGGCAGCGTCGTGTTTTTGTTCGGTATTATGGGGCTGCAACCGCACAGGTATACAACACAAAATAAAAAAATAATTTTTCGCATTAAAAAACTCCATTAAAAAATAATATTACGGGGATAAGAATTCACCCTATTTATATTGTAGCCGAGTGGTTATCCCTTGTCAAGAATATTACAATTGTGTGGTGGGGGTTTTTATAAAATGTTTTTTATAAAAAGGCCCCTTTGTTTGCTTTTTCGATTGAATTTATGGTATATTATAAGCAAATGTTTCAAAACAGGGAAGGGAATACTAAATTCAATCAAATATAGTGTTATATTTGATTGAATTTAGTATAAAGTGCTTTATGACACTACAGCAAAGCAATTATATAAAAATTGTTGCGGTTTCCGCCATGTTTATTGATCATATGGGCGTTATCCTATTTCCGGATGTTGTTTTCCTCCGAATGATAGGAAGAATTGCCTTCCCTCTTTTTGCTTACCAGATGGGAACGGGATACCTCCATACAAAAAGCTTTAAGCATTATCTGCTGAGGGTCTTATTTTTCGGCATTTTTACACAAGCATTTTATTTTATTGGAATTGCGTATTTTGGTTTTGATTTACCTTATGAAAAGTACAATATATTTTTTACTTTGGCTTTGGGGCTTGCCGCTGTTTATTGCTTTGATAAGAAAAAATATGAATATATCATTCTAATACTGATTTTACCCTTGTTAGTCAGTCAGCTCGGTATTGAACTCGATTACGGAGCGTACGGTGTACTCCTTATCCTTGTGCTTTTTATGTTCCGGGGTTCAAACTTGCATCTTTTTTGGTCAATGCTGCTTTTAAACGCCGCATTTTATATCATTACTCAAGACACTATTCAGATGCTAAGCCTTCTCAGCTTTGTTTTTATTGCAAAGCCACTGAGCGTAAGGG
>JAAZFB010000385.1 GCA_012511915.1 Clostridiaceae bacterium | reverse complement strand
TTATATCATCCACTTCCCATTCATGCCCGACCCGGCATCTGAACCGGTTAGCTGCTATCTCATAATTACCGCCCTCGATGCGAATCGCTTTGCCGTTCAGTACGGCATCAGCGACCTTTTGCCGGGCTGAGGACAGTATTCTCTGAAAGGTGGGGCGCGAAACATTCATTCTTTCGGCACATTTTTCCTGTTCCAATCCCTCCAGTTCTTTTAATCGCAATGCTTCCACCTCTTCCATCGACAGCACCACTTCCTCCAATGAATCCAGAGGCATACCGGCCGGCTTAAAATAGGTTACACCCGGCATATATGCTATCCGCCTGCATTTAAAAGGTCTTGACAAATCTTTTCACCTCAAGTATTATGAGCATATGCTCATTATTATATTAGCAAACAGTGCAGGGAGTGTCAAATCGGATAACATTACTTATATTTTTTGCAGGTTCTTATGATTTACAGGCATAACTTAAAAAAATACACGGACTATTTCCTCGATATTCTACTTGCCCTTTCAGTATTAGTTACACTGGTAGCAGGATATATCATATGGTTTGTTTTACCGAGAGGCACCGGATTACATGGTTTTGAAAAATGTATGCAGGAAGGGTATGGGTATGGGAATATAGATATAGCACTGGGCTTTCCGAGGTTCATATGGGTTGATATACATAACTGGGCAGCGGTTGCTTTGTTAGTAATAATTATTTTACATGTGATACTTCATATAAGTTGGTTTATACAAACGACAAAAAAGATTGCGAATCGTTTTGTGAAGCCCGCCTGGCATTTAACAGAACAATACATTGCATCGATAGCGCTAATGGCACTCTTTATATTCGAAGGTATTTCCGGATTTATATTATGGGTTATTTTACCCCGCGGGGTGCTCGATTATAATCCTATGCTAAGTGACAATGGACGCACTTTTTGGATTTTACAAAGAGATACCTGGGTGGATTTACATGCCTGGATAGCTGTAATTATTGTTTCAATTGTGATAATACACCTGATAATCAACCGGGGATGGGTAGTCGCAACTTCAAAGAATATTTTTAATGGCATACAAGGACTATTCCAAAAAAAGGAGATATTAATGTTACGAACCAATCTTAAGCATCTTGAAACGGAAATTGAAACACGGGAAGTTATCGCCGGTAATGAAAATGTGGTAATCTGCTGTGGAAGAATGGGACCGATGTGTATTCCGGTATATGCCATCTTAAGCCAGCTTGAAGAACAATACCCGCACGTTTGTTTTTACGACCAGGATTTCGATATTCCGGCTGCCGGTTTTATCAAAACTCTTCCCGAATGCCGCATGTTTATGGGATTGCCGTTCACCGTATACTTCAAAAACGGTAAAGTGGCAGCAGCTACTACCAGTATTCAAAATAAAGAACAGATAACAGCCATATTGGACAAGGAATTCGGCCTTAAACAACCGATTTAAAATAGCAATGCCATTCATTGAATTGCATTGAGGACAAAATGAATTATAACGATATCGATGAAGCCCGAAAATTATTGGGACTGGATGAATCTGCAACTATCAGAGAGATAAAAGACAGCTATCGCAGACTGGCAAAGC
>JAAZFB010000004.1 GCA_012511915.1 Clostridiaceae bacterium | reverse complement strand
GTGACGATATGTACTAAAATAAGTTAAAATTGATCCTAAGGGGATAAATGATGAAATTTAATATTATTGCTGATAGTGGTTGCGACCTTACTCCTAAAATAAGAGAAGAAATAGACATTGCACCACTTAAAATTACTTTTGAT
This sequence comes from Clostridiaceae bacterium, assembly GCA_012511915.1. Taxonomy (GTDB): domain Bacteria; phylum Bacillota; class Clostridia; order Monoglobales; family Firm-18; genus JAAZFB01. The sequence goes on along the minus strand of JAAZFB010000004.1, from coordinate 2,889 downwards.
GGTGACAAAAATTTTGTTGATGATGAACACTTAGATAGGGATAAGTTGATTGCTTCAATGAAAAAATCTTTGGAATCACCTAATACTGCGTGCCCTTCACCTAACGATTTTGCTGACCTTATGAAAAAGCATGATAAAAGTTTTATTGTTACAATATCCTCTAGGCTTAGCGGCTCTTTTAATGCGGCCAGAATTGCAAGAGATATGACGTTAGAAGAGAACGCAAATAAAGAAATTCATGTTTTTGATAGTAAAAGTGCATCTGCCGGAGAACTTAGAATTGTACTTTTTATCAAAGAGTTAATTGAAAAAGAGTATAGCTTTGATGAAGTAATTGCAAAAACAACTTCTTTTATTGATTCCATGCGTACATTGTTTGTACTTGAAAGTCTTGACAATCTTGTGAAAAAAGGTCGTGTCAGTAAGGCTGTGGGAATTGTGGCTTCGGTTTTGTCCGTGCGTCCTGTTATGTGCGCTGACGACGGTGAAATTAAAATGCTTGAAAAGGTGAGAGGTACCAAAAAAGCCATGAGCCGAATAGTAGAGCATGTTAGAAACTATACCTCTGAGGCAGCTACAAATTCTATGGAACTGGTTATTTCACATTGCAATTGCTTGGAAAGAGCGGAATCTATTAAAAATGATATTCTTGAAAAATGTAAAGCGATTAAAAATGTTATTTTAGTGCAAACAAACGGCCTTTCTACCGTTTATGCGAATGTGGGCGGAATTGTTGTGGCCTTTTGAGCATAGTATTTATAGAATGTATTTAAGCGGTTTGGGTGATTTTTTTGCAGATGGTTATTGAAATAGCGAATCATTCTGATCATTAACATTACTATAGAGTAGGAAAGTTCGAAATCTCAATCTTCCCGTTTGCTGGGTGCACACCCTATGCACACCCCTGAGTTCCCGTTTGCCGAGTGCAAGGCGTAATACACTTGTATATTCGCATTAAAGTAGAGTGGGCTATAGATTTTGAACCTTTTAATTTTGCCCTATACAATTTAATTTTGCCTCTGTTGCCGTTTGAGGAGGGGTGCAAAATATATTGGTCAACTTAGGAACATAAATTTGCATCAAACAAAAAAAGCGAGACAGGACGGGCATTTTGCACCCCCTTGTCTCGTTTTTTCCTTGTATTGCTGGCTTTTCTAATAGGCAAAATTAAAAGGTAGTCAGTCAATTTGTATCATTGACTGAGTACCTTTGTGGCGGAGAAGGAGAGATTCGAACTCTCGCGCCGGTTCCCCGACCTACGCCCTTAGCAGGGGCGCCTCTTCAACCTGCTTGAGTACTTCTCCGTATTATGGAGGAGAGGGGCGGATTCGAACCCCCGGACGGCGGAGCCGTCACCGGTTTTCAAGACCGGCTCTCTCAACCACTCAGACACCTCTCCATATTTCAATAATGAATTATATTATAGCAAGTAATTATTTTGTTGTCAAGCTCAAACATTTTGTGTTTTTTCATTTTTTGCTATTTTTGCTGTGACTACATAAAATCAATTGACTTTTACAAAAAAACACATTATAATACTATATAATGCTATTATATTTTTGAATTGGGAATGCTATTTTAAAGGAGTGACTTACCATATGTTCGGTTTTGGCGAAGACATCGGGATTGACTTGGGCACCGCTTTTGTGTTGATATACATAAAAGGCAAAGGGATAGTATTGACGGAACCATCCGTTGTTGCAATAGAGGCATCTTCAAAAACATTGCTTGCTGTTGGGCTTGCCGCTCAGCGTATGCTTGGCAGAACGCCCGGCAACATCATTGCAATCAGACCGCTCAGGGATGGGGTTATTTCGGATTATAGCATTAACGAAAAAATGCTTCGGCACTTTCTTGATAAAATATGCAAAAGACGGATTTTTAAGCCGCGTGTTATTGTTTGCGTTCCAAGCGTTGTTACCGAGGTGGAAAAACGGGCGGTGGTGGATGCCGCAATGCAGGCGGGGGCAAGCAAGACTTTCCTGATTGAAGAACCGATCGCTGCAGCAATCGGCGCGGGGATTGATATAGCAAAGCCGTGCGGTAATATGATTGTTGACATAGGCGGGGGGACAACCGATATTGCCGTCATATCCCTCGGGGGTATTGTTGTCAGCCAGTCGCTGAAAAATGCCGGTGATAAATTTGATGAATCTGTAATAAAATATATCCGCAAAAAGTATAATATACTAATCGGTGAAAGAACCGCTGAGGAAATGAAAATTAGAATTGGCTGCGTTTATAAAGATGAGCTTGAGCCTATTCAAGTAAAGGCAATGGACATAAGGGGCAGGAGCCTTATTTCCGGTTTGCCCAAAACAATAACGGTAACTTCAGATGAAATGTTTGAAGCATTTGAAGAACCCGCAGCTGCAATAATTGAGGCCATAAAATCAGTACTTGAAAAAACTCCTCCGGAACTTGTTGGGGATATTAGCACCCACGGTATTGTTTTGACTGGTGGCGGTTCTCTTGTTTCCGGTTTGGACAAGCTGATAGAAAAAGAAACCGGAATAGCAACAACGGTTGCCGAAAATGCGGTTTCTTGCGTTGCCATGGGCACCGGGAAGGCGCTTGAAGATATCAGTTATTTAAAATCTTCTTCTTAGCTAGATGATATAAATTTATGAATTAAATTTTGGTCGTCTGATTATTCACCCCCATCCTGACAGTTCCATATTCAACCCCCATTATACTAAATTCTCTCAAATATAACACTATATTTGATTGAATTTAGTATTAAAAGACCATAATAATATATCAATGAATATAACTTTCTTGTAATGTTGATAATAATATTATTATCACATTTGCGAGGAGGTTTTTTTAGGTGAAAGGTTTAATTATGGCGGGTGGGGAAGGTTCGCGTTTGCGGCCTGTTACTTGTAC
>JAAZFB010000384.1 GCA_012511915.1 Clostridiaceae bacterium | reverse complement strand
GGCAAGCGCCTCTGTAGTTGCTGATAAAAAGAAGATGGAATCCATCTTAAAGAACAAAGCGACAATAGTTGCCTCAATGCAACAAGACATTACACGAATTGTAGCTGATATCTCAATTGCTGAATGTCAGTTCATCTTGGATGGGCAAGCCTCGTGCCAAGATATTTGCTTTGCAAAAAGCGTAGAGATCAGTGCTTTTGACAAAAAAGTTCTCGATAGCATTGAAAAAAAATACAGAAAAATCTATAATGGCGAAATTTTAAATCATACAACGTTTAAACTTAGCGACCTCGATCTTGAAATGATTCGTTCTGTACCGCAAGGAGGGAGTTGGAAAGACATACCACAAGAAACCGTACAAAAATCTAAACGCTTGGTGAGAATCACAGAAACTGGTGGTCGTACCACATTGTATGGTCGAATTGATTATACTAAACCATCCTACACAATAACGACATACTTTAATCGTCCGGGCAATGGTACATATGTACATCCAATCCGCGAACGAGTAATAAGTGTCCGCGAAGCCACCAGATTTCAATGTTTCCCTGACGATTACTATTTTTACGGTAATAAGACTGATATGTTAAAACAAGTGGGAAACGCAGTGCCTGTTTTACTTGCTTATAATATCGGAAAAGCCATCCGCGAGAAGACTGGCTGTTCGACTTCTGTTGATTTATTTTCTGGGGCGGGAGGCATGACATATGGTTTTAAACGAGCGGGAATTAACGCTATCATTGCCAACGATATTATGGAGAGCGCTTGTGTCACATTAAAAGCTAACTGTCCTGAAATCTCTGTACTTTGTGGTGATATCACATCTGAATCAACCAAACAGCAAATCATTCAAGCTGGTATTAATGGTAGAGCAGACGTTATTTGCGGAGGACCACCTTGCCAAGGGTTTTCTATGGCAGGATTCCGAGCAAAAGATGACCCACGCAATCAATTGTTTCGTGATTTCGTTGATATTGTATCTGGTGTAAATCCTAAAGTAATTGTATTCGAAAATGTAGAAGGCTTATTAAGTTATCAAAATGGTGAAACTTATCGCAATATTATAGAACTGTTCTCCGAATTGGGGTACAATGCTGAAGGGCGTTCTCTGTTCGCCAATCATTATGGCGCTCCACAGCGTCGTAAGAGAGTTATTATTCTATGCGTTCGCAAGGATATCGGAATAATGCCATCTGACATTTTCCCTCAAGCCATTACACCAAACTTGGATAAACAAGTGAATGCCTATGAAACTATTGCAGATCTTGAAAATGTGGAATGTTCAGAAACAGCTAAATATAGCAGCGACTACACATCACCAATGCTACAATATTTAAAAAGTGAAATCTCAATTGATGATTTTCTCGAAAAAGTCCGTGATGACAGTGTCTCAGAATCAGAAGAAGGAGAAGCTGAAGAAGAAACATTTGAATCAGAGAGCTATGAGCAACTCACTATATTTACAGCCTAATGAATGAAAAAAGGACTGTTGCAGCTTATGACGATGAACGTACCAATGGGTATCTGTAACAGTCCTTTTTGTTTATATTTGACTTATAATACGTGCTTGAATCTTTTTCGTGAATTCAATAACCTCTTGCTTAACAGTCGGAGTATCTGCTCCGGCATTGATATCATCACATATTTCAGACAAAGTATCCATTTCCGAATATGTTAAGTTAGCGGCTGTGTTACGATTATCTTTGTCTTGATAATCGTATACTGCTTCTATAGCGATGCGTCGATACCGCTCTGCCTCGTTTTCGTTTCGCCCAGTATAGTGACGCGGTTTTTGGTCTATAATTTCACCCTTATAGTTAAACTCATAAGAAAAATCGAAACATCTGTAATGCGGCTGTAGGAAAGCTTCAACCAAAAAATCCTCACCTCTGGCGGGGCATCTTTGAAG
>JAAZFB010000383.1 GCA_012511915.1 Clostridiaceae bacterium | reverse complement strand
TGCTTTTGTTGCCATTTGGTAATATCCGTTTCAATGGCAAGAAGTTTCTTTTGCACTTCCCTTGCCGCCTCATCGGTGGGGATTGGCTGAATATCCACCGACACCATCATACTTCTTGAAAAGTCCGTCAGTTCTGAAATTATGCTGTCTTTTAGAAAAGAGGGATACTCCCTTAAAAATAGCACCCTCGCATATCTGTCCCCGATTTTTATATAGTCGCTTTTAAACTCCAAGCTATCCGGGCAAATGGAATCTACAAAATGAGTTCCCCTTGCCATTTCACTTTTTAGGTCAAACTGAAAAACCTCGTCCGTATTACCCCGAAAAACATCATAAAAAATACGAAGCCGCTCAAAATAGTCTAGCTCCGTCATTTTAGAGGTTATTCGTGCAAAGTCCGTGGTTAAATCACTTCCAACACGGGTGAAAAGCGTTCTTGCCTCTTCAATGTTTTTCTGCTCTGTGGACACCGTGATATATTTTTCGTGTACGATATTATTAGATTCCGACATTTTATCCGCCAAAAGCTCTTTCAGTTCCTCTTTATAAACTGCAAAATCTCCGTAGTCCGCCCCAATCATTTCCTCAAACACATTTTGGTTATGTTGCCTGGTGTAGATGCTGATTTGTGCCACAGCATCGGTGGGCAATCCGTTTAAGATGGCACTGTGTGCCAAGAACATTTCAAGCTGGTCATCGTCCGAAGCAACAGCGTAGTTCACATCTGAAAACCGCCATGATTTTGAATATCGCCTACCGCATTTGATAATACCGTCCTTAAAAATGTGATTTATTGGAATGGAACGCTGAACGCTTTTAGGAATGGTTCTTTTTCCTTCTTGTTTCTTTTTTTGTTTGCTTTGCAGCATCGTTTAATACCTCCCGATAAATGTTGTATAATATATTTTCCGACTCAAATACCCGTACCCCGGCATAGAGAAATTCACTTTTGATATACGCCGCAATAAATTCCTCAAAATTCATACCATGATAATGAAAAAAGCCTGCCGCTGCAATAGGGGCGGCACAGACAATACAAAGCCATGATACCGTTTCCTTACCGACAATATCCCTAAAGCCAAAATAGATGCCCACAGCCACAGCCAACGCCATGACAGAGCATAGAAATTGACGAAAGGACAGTCCGAAGAACAGGCTTTCGTGATAATCTTTGATTTCTTTGTTAATTCGTATTTCCATGTTTTTAATACCTCCTTACGTTCCCAGCATTTCTTTTACAATTCTATCCGCACCTTTAATAAGTCCCACAAGCACCAACATATTAAAAATAACCTCTCCGATATATTTCCAAATCATGGTGACAGTGGTTATGCCAGTTTCAAGAGTTGGCGTGCTTGCCGAGGCAAAGGCTGAAAATATGATACAAGCAAGCACAATGACTGCACCCTCCAAACATACTCCCACATAAGACTTTACAAAGGTTTTCCCCATTTGGGAAGTTCCCTCTCCGGCAAAAGATGACAGGGGGACAGGGGCAAGGGCAGTGTACATATAAATACGGAAAAACCGCCCATATACTGTCATAATCATAATAAATGCCATGATTGTTATAAATAAGCTACCAAGAATGGTTACAAGCCACAAGGGAATACTTGCCCAAAAGCCTGCATCATCAACAGCGGTAGCGATAGCAGAGGGGAGAGCGACTGCCGCTCCGCTGATACCGCCAAGCCCACCTGCAACCTGTGCCGTAATGCCGCCGAATATGGTATAAATTGTGGTCATTAAGTCCATTGCATATGTAATTGCCAGTTTTGCGGCAACAAAGCGGATAAAGTGCTTTAGAGCATATTCAGGTCTTTGAAAATCCCTGAAACTTGCTGTGGACTTAAAGATGCTTATTGCAAAAAACAGCACAAGCAAGCCGTATCCAACAGCTTGCAATGTACCGTTTATGCCTGACACAATGGTCCATATAGCTCCGCCTTTAAAGTTTTGCGGCGAAGTGGTGACAAGGCTCCATATTTCCGCCATTTTATCGTTCCATGTTGCAAACGCATTTTCAAGATTTGCAACAATCCAGTTATCACTCAAATTATTTTCACCTCCTGAAACAGAAAAAGAGCGGCTATCGTGAAATAGTCGCTCTTTTGGTTTTGTTATTTGGTTTTGTATTGAAAATTATATTACTTTCCATTTTTTCTAACAATAAGCACAATTGCTAACAGGACTAAAATTCCACCCGCACCATAGATTATATAGTGTTTATACCCCTCTGAATCTTTTGTATTATTGCTTTCGGGTTGTTGTGCTTGGTCAGTTATTGATGTATTAGTCTGCTTTGATGGTTGTTCATTTTGGTAGCATGATCCCCAATACATCCAAAATTTATATTTGCTCTACAATTGCGGCATATACGTGATTGCGAAAACCGTTATCTTCTGAGTATTGTTGGTAATTCAAGAACTCAACACGAATGGTGCTGCCCGATTCCCATCTAACTAACCCTGCCTTCGGCTCTTCTGAATTGTAACCAAAAAGCGTTCCATCACTCAACACTATTCTCGTTTCTTCTTCAAAAATAACCGTAAGTTCTGCTTCTACTGGAAATATATTATTATTACCAGTGGCAGTAACTATGGCTCGGAATCCTTCGTCCTGCCATTCAACAAGCTCAACTTCCATATACTCTGATTGATTTAATCTGTAGATTTTCACCACATTATTACCCTTTAGTGCTGAAAAAATAACAACTACAATAATACAAACACAAGCTACTACTGCACTCCATTTTATCCAGCTATGCTTTTTGTTGGTATCCAGATAATGATCAACACGCCTATTCACACTTCCGCTCGTTGCTTCAGAAAACTTCTTTACGTTCATTCGCATACCTCCATAAGCCCTTTAATTTACTTTAGTATAACATAAACTACCTCCATTTTCAACCAATTTTTTCACCAAAGGCCCTTACATCAGCTTATATTTATTTGCCAAACTCCCACCGTCCTCACCGGTTCGTGGTATTTTTCTGATGATACCAAGCTTACATAATTTATTGATATTGTCTATCACTGCACGTCTTGACAGCTTTAAATCACGAGATATTTTGTTGAACGAGAGAGTAACCTCTTCCATATCAAGGTCAAGCATATAACCGTACAGAAGTTTTTGAGTAGGAGTTCCTTTGAAAGTAGTTATGATTTTGTACTTCATCGAAGAAAGATTCATAGTTAGACCTCCAAATTCCTTAAATAATCAAATCTAAAATATCCTTTGCAAAAGCGATAACCACACCACCAAAGAACGTTAAAAACCCGTTTGCCCTTTGTGATGCGTCATGGGATTTTAGCGATAGCCCGATTTGCACAATGCCAAAACCAAGCATAATCATACCGATTGCCCGAATTGCAGAAAAGATAAAAGTGGATAAGCTGTTGATTGCACTTAACGGATCGGTGGCAAATACTGTGGTAGACAAAATACTGCACATGAAAGCTGTCACCATAAGAGTTCTTTTTAATGCTTTTAGAGATTTTAAAACACCTTTAATTTTTTTCATCATATTGTTCCTCCAGTCCTTCTATAATTTCAATGTTTTCTATGTTCTTTGTATCAATGTCTTTGCGAACATACCCTTTATCGATGTTGTGATGATAGGGGGTACCGCCGCCATCTAAGGTATAGCCTATGTTTGGATGCTTTAGAATTTCAAATTTTTTATCCATCATCGCTCTCTCACCACGCAAAAAGATAAGGGAATTTTGGTTATCCAAAAGACGGACTTCATCAAGGGTTAAAAGCTCTCGTCCGGTGTTTTGATAATTGGTATTACTGCTGCCTTGCCGTCCTTTGGTAATACCCCTTGTTCTGGTATCAATGGTTTCTTTGCCAAGCATTTTTGAAATATACTCGTGAGTTGCCTGCTCGTTTCCGCCAAGATATATCATTGTGTCACAGTTGCCTACAATGCTTTCCCAGCTATTTTTAAAAAGTGCTTTAAGCTGTGCCATATTCTGAATGATAATGGAAACGGACACTCTCCTTGAACGCATGGTTGCAAGGGAAGTTTCAAAGTTTTCAGGCAGACTCACGTTTGCAAACTCGTCCATCATTAAATGAACGGGGATAGGAAGCTCACCGCCATATTTATGGTCTGCACAGTAAAATATTTCTTGAAAGGCTTGCGTGTATAACATTCCTACAAGATAGTTAAATGAACTGTCATTATCCGGTATCACGCAAAATATAGCTTTTTTCCGCTCTCCTGTACTGCCTAAATCTAAGCTGTCATAGGATGTGATTCGTGAGATTTCGGGCAACTGAAAAGCCGCAAGGCGTACCGCCGCCGATATTAAAATTGACTTAGCGGTTTTGCCTGCGGCTTGCTTAAATATATTGTATTGCCTTAGTGCAATATGGTTTGGCTCTTTTTCTCTAAGGCTATCAAATAACAAATCAAGAGGACTTTTATAAGTTTCGTCCTCCTCACTTGCGGCACCGTTTTCAATCATATACATGACTGTATCAAAATTCTGTTCTTCCGGGGGCGCTTTGTCCATCAGGTACAAAATGAGTGCTGTGTCAAGAGCAATTTCGGCTCTTTCCCAAAAAGGCTCTCCTTGAGTTGCGTTCTTTGGTGTGGTGTTGCGAATCAGGTTTGTAATTAGTTTAATCACATCCATTTCATCATTTAGATAGGCAAAAGGATTGTATCCATCTGACTGTGAAGTGTTTATCAAATTGAACACCTTAATGTCATACCCTTTTTCAATCAGCAGAGGGGAAGTTGCTCTTAAAATCTCGGCTTTTGGATCGGTAATAATAAAAGAGGTGTTACACTGCATAATGTTCGGTTTTGCGTAAAACCTTGTTTTACCGCTACCTGAGCCGCCGACCACCAACACATTTAAGTTGCGGCGGTGTTTCTTTCCATCAAGTCCTAAACGCATATTTTCGCTTAAAATAAGGTTTTGGCTTTCCTGTTTATGATTTTTATACCTTTTTACAATACGCTGGACATTTCCCCACTTAGCAGATCCATGCTCCACACCGGGGCGGCGGTTTTCTCTTGTGGCGTAATAAAAGCCAATGCCCATTGCATAGATAAACAAGAAAATCGCTGTAATTTTTAAGGTGTGATCCGACCACTTGATTGAAAATGGTATTTGCAGGGATACTGTCATGCTTTCCAGCATCTCAATTAATTTATGCCCTTCCTCATAACTGCTTGCAAAGAGCATGGCAAGCCAAACAACTACGATCGAGCCTGCCAACCATAGCCAAGCTTCCGTTTTGTAATCGTGTTTCATATGCCATCACCACAGTTAATAAATTTTAATAACAACTTTTTCCTCGTATTCTTTGATATACTTTTCATATAGCCTTGCACCTTCTTCCATTTGAAAATCAATATTGTTCTCGTCCGGTAAAACAGAAGCCGCAAAATGTTTGATGGCTTTTTGCTGTAAAATACCTTTTTTAATATTGCTTTTCAAGCTGTCCTCATTGCCCCGTGTGTCAATAAGAATTTTACAAAGTTCATCTATCCCACCGTAATGCTCGACCATACTATCCCATTCCTTGCTGATCTCGGCATCGCTAACATGAATACCTAAGTCTGACATCGCCTTTTCAAAGGCTAAATCCTTACCGATGTTTTTAATGGTGTTATCTGCTGCCCAAGCAAGCCTTTGATTAAGCTGATATTTGTATATGGTTTTTCCGTCAATGCTTCCAACGGGCAAAAAGTTTATGTAGCAGATAAAAAGTGTACTTGACAGAATAAAGCCTGCCAAAAAGTATAAAATTTTTCTCAAATAAAACTCCCTCCTACAAGTGTTATTACATAGCCAATGTACAAGAGCGGTGCTAATGGTATCTGCTTTGTTCTTTCATGCTTTTTGCTTATAACAAGGGGAAGATACAGGATTGTACCGACAACTGAGGCAATTGTTGTACAGAGCAGGGCATTGAAAAATCCAACCGCTAACAGAATTAGCATAAAAATATCAAAGTCACCCTCGCCAATATGGTTTTGAACCTTTTTCGCAATCAGCACAAAGCCTGCATAAACCAAGGCATAGGCTATGATAAACAAAACCGCTTTTTGTATATCACCCGTCATTAGAATTTTAGCTATGCGAAGTAGGGCAACGGTAATCAATCCACTATACAGATACAAGGTGGAAACAGCATATTCTTTTATGTCACTGATGGCATAAATCCCTAAAAATATAATGGCGGCAATTTGTATCATCGCCGCCATCACGCCATATTGAAAATAGCCATAAACTACCGCAAAACCACAACCCATATAAATTTCACTTGCAAGGTGCAAAACACCAATTTTACTATGACATTTTCGGCATTTGCCTCGCAAAGCGCAAAAGCTGATAATAGGAATTAAGTCATACCATTTTAGGATATATCCGCAAGTATCACATCTCGATCGCCCCTTGTACCAATCCTTTCGTGATAATACTACATTCATAAAGCTGCCAAAAATACAGCCAATCACAAAAAATAATGCTATCATCTAAAATACCACCGTCGTTGTTCCGTTGTTGGTAGGCGGTGCTATAACTTTAATCGTTACATACACAGTTTTATCACCAATATAATAGGTCTTGCTGTATGTACCCACACTTAGGGTTTCAGGATAATAACAATACCATAGAAAGTTTTGACCGTTCGTATAGAAGCGGATATAGTTACTGCCAAAACTATAATCATAGGTACTGTAATAAGAAAGTGAAGTTCCGGTATTTCGACTACCGCTAATATAACCGCTCTTTTTTAGTATTACAATGTCGTTTAATCTGATAGTATTTACCTGTTGCCTTAAACCACTGTCCAGCTTTCCGCTATCAATCACATTATTTCGGATATTATATCCGAGGGGTAAGTCCTCCTGTGCAAAGTCAATACTGCTTTGAACAGGCTCGGTATCTGCTGAGGTAGGAGGGGTAATGTTTTTCGTGCCGATACTACCGCTACCGCCTACAATTTCACCGGAGATGGTTTCCTCCACCACTGCAACACGGTAGTATTCTTTGATGAAAGAGTGTCCGACTTGATTTACACATACCACAAACTTTGAGTTGTTTACAGCAATGGTCATAAGGTCAAAAGTGTCAAATGAGCTTGAAAATGTTGTGGCATATCCAGTTGGACCACGGGATTTTGTCGTTCCATCAGAATTTTTGATTGTGTACCATATTTCATAGATGTAATTTCCCATTCCTATCCAACTGGCTGAAACACTTCGTCCATCGGGAAAGGTATTCCCGTTTTGGCTTATAATACTTGAGCTTGTGGTTGACACGTTTGAGCCAAAAGAGCCTTTATATATCGAATATCCATTTGCCGTGGTCATTTCGCTTGTCTTTACATCCATATAAGTTCCGTAATTTACTGTGCCGCCTTGAAAAATGTATGGCTTTAGTCTTGCGGCATTATAGTTGTCAATTTTATAATATGGATAACTGGAGCCGGAGCGATACCTATAAGCTGTGGCATACAAAAGACCGTTATATGCCGTGGCACTTTCCTCAGTCCCATAGTCGGCATTTTGTGAAAAGCGATATATCCTCCCACCACTTGTGATGATAAGATGCTCATAGTAATCGGTATAATTATAGTTAGAATATTTCCCTTGAGCTTCTATTACATAATACGGAACTTCGGAGTTTTGTGTCGCATACCACGTTGAATTACTAACAGTTGAAACTAAATTTTGAATAGCAATGCCTCTGTCCCAATAGTGTTCTTCTCCAAGGCTTTGCTGAGAAATAATAATAAAATCTCCATTATTGACGAGGATAATATAGCTATAAAGATAACTTGTTTTTGTTTTTCCGTTGTATCCTCCATTAGAGGTTTTTTCTTCACAAATTGCAAGATAATAATTACTTCCAAGTCTTGATAGGGGATATAAGTCCAATTCACTGATGGATTTCGCCCTATAAATGTTGAGGTCATTGTGAGTGAGTCCGCTTGTAACATAGGGGGATTCTGTCCAAAGTTCATACTCTATTTTTTTATTTTCGGCATTTACAGTAATAAAGCTCAAAACCAAAACAAGGGATAGTACCATACTAATTATCGTCTTCATCAAATTCATCGCCCCTTTCCATGCTTTTTTCCTGTTTGATAAATTCTGTTAAATCCTCATCGTTATTGACTACGCTGTAATTTTCAAGACGTTTGAAATAGCAAAATGCTCCGCCGAACTCTATCGGCTCTTTAGCATACTCGCCGTCCTCTAAGCTGTCAAATATGGTTTCAAAAATAGAGTTGCCCACCACATTGTAATATCCGTCCTGCATTTGAGGGGCAATGCCCAGTCCTGCCGAGAGTGGGTTTTCATCATTACCATGCTTGCTTATAAAGTTTTGGCATTCCTCTTGAGTGTTGAAAATAAGTACAATGCTTTTCTTAACGTCCATACTGTTACCGATGTTTTGACGGTACTCTTGCAAGTCCTCGGCAGTAACTGCTATGCTTTCCTTTTTCGGAGGGTTATTGCCCCCCAAATTGCCAAAATAGATAACTGCAAAAACCAAGGCAATTACAGTTACCGTCGCTAAAATAATGATTATAGGTTTTTTCAATTTTATCCCTCCGTTAATTTAAAAAGTTCAGCATACTGCTGTTAATGCCTGTTTGCTTATCCCGCCTTGTGCCAATGTAATAGGTGTTGGCAGGTCGGCTTTCCTCAATGGTTGCGGTATTTCCATCGGTTGCAATGCTACCATCATCACCGCCTGAGCCGCTTTTGTAAATTCGCTTAGATGCTGTGGCAATGTTCCCCGCCATATCGGTGTAAAGAGCGGTCACCACCATATCATCAGACGGGAAAGATGCGGTGTAGGGTTTATAGATGTTTGTTTCAGGTTGGCTGTCAACGACTGCCTTGTATTCTCGCTTATACAGTGCCTTTATATCGCTTCGATTTAAGCTGTTTGCAAGGGTTTCATCAGGATAGTGAATAACAACCGTGCCACTCTCTGCCGATATATCAGGGGTAGGCGGTGCATTTCTCTTGATAACCACCTCGCAGCCTATTACGTTCTCGATTGATTTAATCTTACTTCCGTCATTTTTTACTTCACTGAGGCTTACATACATGGTATAAACACCGTCGGGGAGGATTGTACCGTCTGCTATGGTGTAGGGAATATTAAATATCACTTCACGCATGGTTAAACCATTCGGCACAGTTTCAACCTCCGCTTGGCTGAAATGTTTCGAATTATCCTGGCTTACAAGTCTTATTTCAGTTTTAATGGTGTCGAATATATCATCATCTTTGACATGGAAATGATATTTTGTGCTAAAGGCTGTGTTTTTGACAATATACAGTTCATCTGCCTTGTTATAAATGGTATGCAAACCATCATCGGCCGGTGTAACAGGGCTTACGATTTGAGCGTTGGTGTTTAGCATAATACGTTTGCTTGCAATGGCTTCATTGCCCGCAAAATCAACTGCTTTGATGTGCAGATAGTAAATGCCGCCTTGATTAAATGTAACACCAAAATCATAGTCCAACCAGTTATTGTCACAAACTTCGGTGTCCGTCACGCAATACCAAGCAGACTTTACACCGGAATTATCGGAAATACCGCCTGCTGATGGATAATCATAAACATCTACATCAATAGTTATCGGAGCAGAATACCACCCATTGCTGTCGGCATTGATAGTGATGCTGGGCGGTGTTTTATCAAGCCACACTTCTGTGCTTATGTATCGTGCATTCCCATTGGAGCTTGTATTTGCCATGTTGTTTTCCTTGTCAATGGTGCAGGCATTATCAT
>JAAZFB010000037.1 GCA_012511915.1 Clostridiaceae bacterium | reverse complement strand
GTTTAGGGGTTGTATCAGAGGATGTCGTTTTTGTCAAGCGGGTGCAGTTTACAGACCCGTTCGGGAGCGTAGCGCCGATACGCTTATGCGACTTGCAAAGGAACTTATTAAAAATACGGGCTATGAGGAAATATCACTTACATCACTTTCTTCTTCTGACTACACTATGCTGGGTGATTTGTTTAATTCACTAATTGGGGTTACCCAACCGCAGAATATAAATATCTCATTGCCCTCACTGAGGATAGATAATTTTTCGTTGGATTTGATGAAAAAAATGCAAGCAGTAAGAAAAAGCGGCCTTACCTTTGCACCCGAGGCAGGGACACAACGGCTTCGGGATGTAATTAACAAAAACATAACAGAGCAAGACATTACCAATGCGGTAAAAAAAGCGTTTGAGGGAGGCTATTCTTCGGTTAAGCTATATTTTATGTTGGGATTACCCACCGAAACTAACGAAGATGTTAGCGGCATTGCTGCTTTAGCTGAACTTGTAGCCGGTGTATATTATTCTGTGCCCAAAGAACAAAGGGGCAAAGGGCTTTTAATTACGCTCAGCACGTCAAATTTTGTACCAAAACCCCATACGCCGTTTCAATGGGAGCCGCAAGATAGCATAGAGAGCTTGAATGCCAAACAAAGACTCTTACAAGGAGAAACCAAACGCAAATATATCAAATATAACTGGCATGATGCTAATTTATCTTATTTGGAGGGTGTATTTTCACGTGGTGACAGACGCCTTGCCCAAGTGTTGATAGCGGCGTGTGAAAAGGGCTGTAAATTCGATAGTTGGAATAACTTTTTTAATTTTGGGAAATGGATGCAAGCCTTTGAGGAATGCGGGGTTAGTCCTGATTTCTATACAGCGCGTCGGCGTTCATATGATGAGATTCTGCCGTGGCAACACATAAGCGCCGGTATTTCCAAGACCTTTTTAATAAACGAAAATGAAAAGGCGAAAAAGGCGCAAACAACCCCAAATTGCAGGGAAAAATGCAGTGGTTGCGGTGCGGCGGTCTTTGGGGATGGTGTTTGCATTGTGTAAATTACGTCTTATATTTGAAAAAAAAGACAAAATCAGATATTTAGGGCATCTTGATATTTTACGTACTTTTATTCGCGCACTGCGGCGTGCGCAAGTCCCGGTAGCGTATACACAAGGGTTTAACCCCCATGCTATGCTTGTTTTTGCTTTGCCTATCGGTGTGGGTGTAACAAGCGAATGTGAAATAGTGGATATACAGATGCTAAAACAGACGCCTTTACTCCAAACTTTAAAGAGCATAAATGCCTGCATGCCGCCCAATTCAGTCGAAGTTATTTCGGGTGAGTATACCGACCGTCAAATGCCCACAATAACAAAAGCCGAATATTTAATTGATATTATAAGCAAGGATAATATAGGCAAAGGGCTAATTGAAAATGCCATGTCGCAAAAAGAGATATTAATAGATAAAAAAAGTAAAAAGAAGATAACGCAGATTAATATAATGGAACATATATTTGAAAGTGAGCTTTTACATCTTTGCGATAACACCGCAAAGCTCCGTTTTGTTGTTTCTGCCGGTAATGTTTTCAATATAAAACCGCAGCTTTTAATTGAAGCGGTAAAAAAGGTGGAACCGGGTCTCGAAATAAACTACTCTTTATATCATAGAAAGAGGTTTATATTCGATGACGTTGAATAATTGTACGACACATTTTTATAATTATTTGCTTTTATGTTGCTATTTTTATACTTATATTGTATAATAATGGCATTGGGAAACTGAATAATTGGACGACACAAATTTTATGCGGCAAATTTCCGTCTGACTTTCACAAGAATGTCCGTGAATACATACAGTATTCATTCCGCTTTTTGCGCAATTTGTTCTGAAAATTCCTTCACAGAAATTTGTAGCCCCAACTATTCAATACCCTCGTATCATTTTCCAAGGGGTGGGTATTATATATGAATACGAAAGTGTTAAGTAAGATACTTTTAGTATCTCGGATTTGCGTTTGTTTGTTCCTCGCTATTTTTACAGCTTTTATTATTGCTCCGGAGTTAATAATCCGTTTGATTAACAATTGTTCTTCCGTTTGTTTGTATATCATATACTTTTTTTTGCTTTGCTTTTTTATTATAGTTGTATTTCATTTGGGGAAGAGCGCTAACTCACTGCCATATACTGATTCTGTTACAAACGATATCAATTGTGAAAGGTTTAAAGCGGAAGCAAAAAGGCTGATTGAAAAGAAAGGCGCTAAAGCCTATGCTATTATTCAAATAGACATTAATAAATTTAAATATATTAACGAAAGATATGGTTTTTCAAAGGGGAATGAGCTGTTAAAGTGGGTTAACGACACCATTAAGTTACATATAAAAGAGAATGAGTTGTGCGCACGGCTTTTGGGTGATTGGTTTGTGGTACTTATAAAAAATGACGGTCAACAGAAAATAACCCGAAGGATTAAAGAAATTATCAGTGACCTCTCGAATTACCACGCCTTTAATAACAGTGAACATTTAAGGTTATCTGTAAAATGTGGGGTATATGAATTAAATGATAATAACGAAGATATAAATCATGCAATAGAAAAAGCGATACTTGCAGGGCAATCAGTTGTAAATCATTATAAAAGTGCCTATGCCTTCTATGATGAAAAACTGATAAAAAATATGATTGGTGTAAAACAGCTTGAAGACAGAATGGTTGAGGCTCTCAAAAATAAAGAATTTATCGTCTATTTCCAGCCTAAATACAGTTTAGCGGATAAACAAATATATGGTGCGGAGGCACTGGTAAGGTGGGAACACCCCGAAAAGGGTCTTATGCTACCTATCGATTTTATCCCGATTTTTGAAAAAAACGGGTTTATAGTTATGTTGGATAAATATGTTTTTGAAACGGTTTGCAAACAAATTAGATGGTGGATTGATAACGGCTATCCGGTTGTACCCGTTTCGGTTAATATATCCCGGGTTAATCTCTATAAGGACGGGTTTGTAGATAGTTTTGCAAAAATAATCAAAAAATACAACATCCCTGCCAATTATGTTGAGTTAGAGCTCACCGAAAGTGCAATAATCCAAAATCAAAATACACTTAATAAAACATCCGAGAAGTTAAGGGCAAATGGTATATCCCTGTCTATAGATGATTTTGGAAATGGTTATTCTTGTCTATCTTTGCTTGGAATTATGCCGTTTGATACGGTAAAAATTGACAAAAGATTTTTATTGGGAAATTTTCATACAGACAGTGGGCGGATTGTGATAGAAAGAATTGTTGACCTTGTTAAGACCATACACATGCGAGTCGTGGCAGAGGGTGTGGAAACGTCTGAACAAGCTGACTTTTTAAAAAGTATTGGCTGCGACATAGTGCAGGGGTATTTATTTTCACCACCTATAAACATTGAAAAGTTTAATAACCTTATACTAAGACCTCAATGATTATACTAATACTAAACACTAATAAAAACCGACTGTCTTTGCGGTCTTTTCCCCGCTCGACTTTCGAATTTTTCGGTTAAATAACAATGGTTATTCGCCCTCAAAATTCAAAACCCGAACAGAAAAAATCCTC
>JAAZFB010000382.1 GCA_012511915.1 Clostridiaceae bacterium | reverse complement strand
TAGTAAATGCGGTCACGGGCAAAACGTACGCCTGCTTTGAACCGTCAATCGATTATGTGGTAGTTAAATTCCCTCGCTGGCCTTTTGATAAGTTTGTAAGGGCTAAAAGACTGCTTGGCACGCAAATGAAAGCAACCGGCGAAGTTATGGCTATTGAAACAACTTTCGAAGCAAGTCTGATGAAAGCCGCACGTTCATTGGAGTTAGGCATTTATAATCTGCAACTTACCCATCTGGAAAAGTTGGATAAAGATGCGCTTGAAAAGCAACTGCATATAATAGATGACGAAAGAATCTTTACTGTGGCAGAAGCGATACGAAAAGGTATAGATATTAATAAAATATATAAAATAACAATGATAGATAAGTTTTTCTTGTATAAAATAAAGAATATCGTTGATATAGAAAATGCCCTAAAGCAAGGACTTACCGATGAATTATACCTCAAGGCCAAACAAGCGGGTTTTACCGATGCGGTTATTCAAACCCTTTGCAAAAACACAATAAAAAAACGAAAGCACGCTTCATATAAATTGGTCGACACTTGCGCAGGCGAATTCTCGGCAACGACCCCGTATTATTATTCTACATTTGACGACTGCTCGGAACACAGCATAAGCAATCGCAAAAAAATACTTGTATTAGGCTCGGGGCCTATAAGAATCGGTCAGGGCATAGAGTTTGATTATTGCTCGGTGCATTGTGTGTGGGCGCTTAGAAAAGAGGGCTATGAAACCATCATTGTAAACTGTAACCCCGAAACGGTCAGCACCGATTTTGACACCGCAGACAAACTGTATTTTGAGCCCCTTACACCAGAAGACATCGAGCATATAGTCCATGCTCAAAAGCCTGATGGTTGCATTGTTCAGTTTGGCGGACAAACTGCAATAAAGCTTACTAAAACACTTTCACGTCTTGGTGTCCCCATAATGGGCACAAGTGAAGAAAATATCGATGCCGCCGAGGACAGAGAAAAATTTGATAAAATACTTGAAAAATGCGGTATACCCCGCCCTGCCGGCAAAACGGTGTTTACAAAAGATGAGGCACTAGAAGCGGCATGGGAATTGGGTTATCCTGTGCTGGTACGCCCCTCTTATGTTTTGGGCGGTCAGGGAATGGAAATTGCTTTTAACGATTATGATATAATCGAATTTATGGAAATTATAAACAGGGTAAAACAAGAACACCCCATTTTAATAGACAAATATCTGTTAGGCAAGGAAATAGAGGTCGATGCAATATGCGACGGCGAGGACTTGCTTATCCCTGGTATTATGGAACATTTAGAGCGTGCGGGTGTGCACAGCGGCGACAGCATTTCAGTTTATCCGCCTCAGCGTTTGCGCCGTGAGTTTCAGGATGTTATTGTGGATTATACATCAAAACTTGCAAAGGCACTTAATGTTGTGGGGCTGGTAAATATACAATTTGTGTTGTACGACGATCAGATATATGTTATAGAAGTAAACCCACGTTCGTCAAGAACAATACCATATATAAGTAAGGTTACCAATGTTCCGATGGTGGATTTGGCTTTACAATGTGTGCTTGGCAAAAAACTAAAAGGCCTTGGCTACAAAACGGGTCTATACAAAGAAAGTGAATATAAGGCTGTTAAGGTGCCGGTGTTTTCCTTTGAAAAGCTGCATGGTGTTGAAACAAGTCTTGGACCTGAAATGAAGTCTACCGGTGAGGTGCTTGGGATATCGAAAGATTTTGGAGAGGCTTTATACAAAGGGCTCATAGCAAGCGGGCTAAAAATACCGACCGAAAACGCAAGCGTGCTTATAACAGTGCGTGACACCGATAAAGACGAAGCAGCCATAATTGCAAAACAATTGCATAACCTTGGCTTTATCATTTATGCAACAGAAAACACCGCCGCCGTTTTTACAAAAGAACAGATACCTACGAAAATCGTTTCAAAAATCGGCGAGGGTTCACCGGACATACTGGATATGATACAAGCACGGCAATTCGATTTGGTGATAAATACCCCTACTAAAGGCAGGAGAACAGAACGAGACGGCTTTAAAATGCGCAGGTTAGCGGTTGAACTTTCAATACCGTGTTTAACGTCGCTTGACACCGCAGCTGCCTTTATCAGATGTATAATACAAATGAAGAGCAATATCGACACAAGTATTGTGGATATAACAAAAATATAACACTATATTTGATTGAATTTAGTATTAGTATAACATCAAAAAGGATGGCGATTTGTGTGGGCAACAATAAAAAAAACCACGTATGTACAATCATAAGTAAAACACAGTTATGTCACGGGACATTTGATTATGTTGTAGATTTTCCAATACAGCCGAAACCCGGACAATTTATCCACATATTATGCGGTGAAGGAGTACTACTACGCCGCCCAATGAGCGTATGTGATTATTCGGATAACCGTCTGCGGTTTGTTTTTGACGTCAGAGGCGAGGGAACAAAACGCCTCGCAAAGCACAATGTCGGTGATAAACTTGATATTCTTGGGCCGTTAGGTACCGGGTTCAACATTGATAAAAAGGGCAGTGGAACCCCAATTGTAATCGGGGGAGGAATCGGCATTTTCCCATTATACTTAACGTCAAAACAGTTGGGCAGTAATGTCGAATCGATACTCGGCTTTAAAACTAAGGATTTGGTAATAATGGAGCAGGATTTTAAATCGGTGTGCTCAAAAGTCCATGTTTGCACCGATGATGGGAGTTACTTATCTTGCGGACTTGTTACCGATTTATTTAAGGAGCGTTTAAAACAAGGTGATATAACCTCTGTTTATGCTTGCGGTCCAAATGCTATGATGAAAGCGGTGGCAAAGATATCAAAAGAATACAATATATTTTGTGAGTTGTCCCTTGAACAGCGCATGGGTTGCGGTATCGGTGCATGTGCTGTATGCGTTTGCAAAATAGCCGGGCAATATAAAAAAGTGTGTCAAAACGGTCCTGTTTTCAATGCCAAGGAGGTTGATTTTGATGAATAGTATTGATATGTCTGTCAACATTGCGGGGACAATACTTAAAAATCCGGTTATTACGGCTTCCGGCACCTTTGGTAAAGGTTGGGAAATAAGCCAATACTATAATCTATCCGAACTTGGCGCCGTTTGCTCTAAGGCAATAACACTAAAACCTAAAGAAGGTAACGCCCCGCCGCGTATTGCAGAAACTGCTTCGGGGGTTTTGAACAGCGTAGGGCTGCAAAATACAGGCGCAGAGTTTTTTTTAACGTATGACTTGCCAAATTTAAAGAAATATGATACTAAAATAATTGCCAACATATCGGGCAGCACAATTGAGGAAAATTGCAAAATAGCAAAAATGCTTGGCAATGGACCAGACTTTATCGAGCTTAATATTTCTTGTCCCAATGTAAAACAGGGTGGTGTCTCCTTTGGAACAAATCCGGACATTGTACGCCAAATTACCTATAGTGTTAAAGAAAATTGCAGCGTCCCGCTCATTGTAAAGCTCAGCCCCAATGTTACCGACATTACCGAAATTGCAAAAGCGGCAAAACAAGGCGGTGCAGATGCACTTTCGCTTATTAACACGCTGCTGGGGATGAAAATTGACATTAAAACCAAAAGACCTGTTCTTGCAAACAATACCGGCGGATTATCCGGTCCTGCAATAAAACCGGTAGCGGTGCGTATGGTATGGCAAGTTGCAAATAGTGTAGACTTGCCAATTATAGGAATGGGTGGTATAATGAGCGGTGAGGATGCTGTCGAATTTTTACTTGCGGGTGCAACTGCCGTTTCAGTTGGAACAGCAAATATTGTTACGCCCACTGCGGCATTAAATATAAAAAATCAGTTGGCAGAATATGCATCGAAATGCAATATTAAGAGCATTAAATCGTTAACCGGAGCAGTAAAGGCATATTTATGAGCAGAAAGGGCGGTAGCGCTTTGAAATTAACTAAAGTGATTTTCATTCGCCATGGCGAGGCGGACGGCAATATAGACAGAGTTTTTCACGGACACTATAACTCCGATTTAACGGAAAACGGGGTAAGGCAAATAAAACTTACTGCCGAACGCCTAAGGGATACAAATATAGATGCTATATACTCAAGTGACCTTAAACGCACCTATAAAACAGCGGAAGCAATTGCACAGGGCAGAAATATGGAAATAATTACAGATGAGAGGCTAAGGGAAATAAACGGCGGACAATGGGAGGATGTTCCGTGGGATGAACTGCCTAACAAATTTCCCGAAAGTTATGGATTTTGGTTGAACAACCCTCTTCACGTGCAAATGCCCGACGGGGAATCTATGATAGAATTTCAAAACAGAATATACGATGCGGTGCAAGAAAAAATTAATAAGCATATTGGAAAAGTGCTGTGCATTGTTACTCACGGAACCGCATTACGAGTGCTTTTATGCAAGTATCATAATAAATCATTATCCGATTTAGCCGAAATAGCGTGGAATGACAATGCCTCAATCACTGTTGTTGAATACGATGATAAATTAAGCCCAAAGATAGTAGTCGCTGGCGACAACGGACATCTTGGTGACTACAGTACATTGGCGAAGCAATCGTGGTGGCGCAAGACAGATAAGAAAGGAGATAATTAATATGCAAGAGACAATTACAACTTTAAAAGAGGCAAACGTGTTGCAGGAAGGGCATTTTTTGTTGACCTCCGGGCGACATAGCGGTCAGTACCTGCAATGTGCGAAAATTTTTCAAGACCCGCAGCTTAGCGAAAAATTTTGCAAACAGCTTGCAAATATTTTTCAAAAAGACAACGTTGATACTGTAATCGGGCCGGCGATCGGCGCCATAATAATCTCATATGAAACAAGCAGACAGCTTGGAGTGAAAAATATATTTACCGAGCGTGATGCTAACGGAAAAATGTGTCTTCGCAGAGGCTTTAACATATCTAAAGGTGAACGGTTTGTTGTTGTTGAAGATGTCATTACCACAGGCGGCTCGGTACGTGAAGTTATTGATGTCGTGAAAGAAGCCGGCGGTGAGGTTGTAGGCGTAGGTTGCATTGTTGACAGAACGGGTGGTAAAATTGACTTCGGATTTCCGTTTAAAGCCGTTGTTTCCGTTGAGGTTGTTTCCTATGAGGCAAATGAGTGCCCTTTATGCAAAATGGGCGTTTCTATAGAAAAACCTGGCAGCAGAAAGTAATACTATACTATTCCTTATTTAAAATATTGACAAACTTTTTTTGTCAATAGCGGCCGCAATCAGCTGCCGTTACAAGGAAAATAGTATTTACTAATTCGCAATTAATGAAATTTTCTAACGCGAATTAGTATAAATTCAATCTAATATAGTTTTATATTTGATTGAATTTAGTATAAACGGAAGGGAAGGAAAAGCTGCATGGCACAAGGTCACAGAGAGCGTATAATAAACAAAGCATTAAAGTATGGCATAGAAAGCTTTCAAAAACATGAAGTATTAGAGCTTTATTTATTCACTCTTATTCCGCGTGTTGATACAAATCCCATTGCTCACGAACTGATTAGGGTGTTCGGGTCTTTTTACAATGTATGCAATGCGCCTGTTGAAGAGCTTTTAAAAATAAAAGGTATAGGCAGACGGACAGCACAGCAGTTAAAACTGTTTCCATCCGTTGCAAGGGCATATTTGCTGAGTATGTATGGCGACAAAAAATTATTTTCGAGTGTTGATGATATAGGGCGTTATTGTGTTGATTTGTTTTGCGGCAGGATAAACGAAGCGATGTATTTATTATGCTTGGATACCAATAAAGCGATTATTAAACAAGTGTTAGTAGCTGAAGGCACACCCAGCCAAGTATTTATTGAACCACGCCAAATAATAGAGCACGTTACATATTCCTCTACCCATTCGGTTATATTATGCCACAATCACCCGGGTGGAACACTTTTGCCATCTCAACAAGACATTGAAGCAACACAAAGAATAAAGGCTGCGCTCGACACAATCGGTATTGAACTGTTAGACCATATAATAGTCGGGAAAGGTAGCTTTATATCATTTTACGAACATAATTTTAGGTTTTAGCACTACAGCGAACATTCGGCGTGTGACAGATTTTTAAAATGATTTTTTTGTCAGGTGAATCAGCGAAAATCGGGTAATACTTTGTGTATTGCCTGATTTTTGATGGTTTGCATGGCGGAAAATCATTCAAAATATGGTGCACGCCCGATGTGTTCGTTGTAGTGTTATACTAAATTCAATCAAATATAGTGTTATATTTGCGAGATGATTTTTTGCTGAGCAAGGCATGGGTTCTTTTGAATGCTTTTTGCATTCAAAACGGTTCCATAACGATGTTCAGTGGAAAATCAGCCGAAAAGATTGCGCTATATTTGATTGAATTTAGTATTAGCTTGTTCTGATTTTTTCTTCCTTATATTGCAAAAATCTATTGTTTTCAATTGCTTCTCGTATTTCCTCCATCATGGTGTTATAAAAATGCAAGTTATGCATAACACAAAGCCGCATAGCAAGCATTTCTTTCGCCTTAAACAAATGCCGTATATATGCTCTTGAATAATTCCGGCAAGTAGTGCAACAGCAATTTTGGTCAATAGGGTTTTTATCCGTCTCAAATTTTGCGTTTAACAAGTTAATTGCACCTTGTGAAGTATACAGCTTAGCATGTCGTGCATTTCTGCTTGGCATAACGCAGTCAAAAAAATCAACACCCCGTGAAACTGCTTCTAAAATGTTTTCCGGCGTACCAACCCCCATAAGATAACGCGGCTTATCCGTCGGCATGAATGGTACTACCGTTTCGATAATATCATACATCTGCTCTGCCGTTTCACCGACCGCAAGTCCGCCTATAGCATAGCCATCAAGGTCAAATTGCGAAATCTCTTGCATGGATTGTATTCGGATGTCAGAAAAAATGCCCCCCTGATTAATACCAAACAGCATTTGCTTTTTGTTTATCGTATCTTCTGAATCATTTAATCTGGATAGTTCCATTACACAGCGTTCAAGCCAACGTGTTGTGCGCTGTGCAGATTTTTTTACATATTCATACGTTGCGGGGATCCCAATGCATTCGTCAAAAGCCATCGCTATTGTAGAAGCAAGGTTGCTTTGTATTTGCATACTTTGTTCAGGACCCATAAAAATCTTTTTTCCGTCAATATGGGATGAAAAATGCACTCCCTCCTCTTCTATCTTGCGTAACGCGGCTAAAGAAAAAACTTGAAACCCACCACTGTCCGTTAAAATCGGGCCGTCCCAATTCATAAATTTTTGAAGACCGCCTAATTGTCTTATAACATTATCACCGGGTTGTAGGTGCAAATGATAGGTATTGGAAAGCTGCACTTGACATTTTAAGTTGATTAAATCAAGTGTCGATACAGCGCCTTTTATTGCCGCCGCCGTTCCGACATTCATAAATACGGGTGTTTGAATAACCCCATGTGTGGTATGGAGTTCTCCGCGTCGTGCACCTTTTTGTTCTTTTAATAATTTAAACATAAAAATCTCCTATAATACTATTTTCCTTGTAACGGCCGCTGATTGCGGCCGCTATTGACAAAAAAGTTTGTCAATATTTTAAATGAGGAATAGTATAAAAAGTTCAATAGACCTGTCCGGAAATTCAACGCGAGTGGAAAACCGAGGATTTTTTTCGCGTCGGCGTGCGGACGGGTTCCGGTAATAATTGGTTTATTAGCGGATTCCGGTCGTGCGTCCACACGGAAAAAAGACCGGTTACACCGCCGTGATTGAATTTCCGGACAGGTCTAATTAATATATAAACATCGCATCGCCGAAACTGAAAAACCGATATTGCTCTTTAATTGCGGTTTCATATGCCGACAATATGTTTTCCCTGCCGGCAAGCGCGCTTACAAGCATTAGCAATGTTGACTCAGGCAAATGAAAATTTGTAATTAGTTTATCGATAATTTGGAACTTGTATGGCGGATAAATAAAAATGTCCGTACGACCGCTTCCGGCTTGAACTACACCGTCTTTGGCAACGCTGTCTAAAGTTCTGACCGATGTTGTCCCCACCGCTATAACGCTGTTACCGCTGGCTTTTGTTTCATTAATCATTTGCGCCGACTCTTTATCAATGCAGTAATATTCAGAATGCATTTTATGGTGTTGTATATCTTTTGTCTTTACCTGTCTGAAAGTCCCGAGCCCTACATGCAGTGTTAAAAATGCCGTTTTAACTCCCATTGCACGTATTTTGTTTAGCAATTCGTCGGTAAAATGCAAGCCCGCCGTCGGCGCTGCCGCACTCCCGTCTACACGTGAATATATGGTTTGATAACGATTGGTATCGCTTAGCTTTTTTTTAATATACGGTGGCAGCGGTACTTCGCCTAACCTTTCAAGTACGTTTTCAAACAAGCCGTTGTATTTAAACCTTACTAATCTGTTGCCATCTTCTATGACTTTTATAATTTGTGCCGACAATTCATTCCCGATAATAAATTCGGCACCCTCTTTAGCGAGCCTGCCCGGCTTTA
>JAAZFB010000381.1 GCA_012511915.1 Clostridiaceae bacterium | reverse complement strand
GTTCACACATTAGGCCACTACATTTCAGGTTTTCCACTTGACATGCTGCAAACAGGGCGTTTCAGGACTTGTTTTGTCTGTTTTCATTGATTTCGGTCGAAAGACGGGTTAGCAGAAATGCTTGTGACTGAAGTTACAGACAAAAGTTATAGCGATTTTTTAGCAGAGCGTCTTTTTAAACCATTAAATATGAAAAATACCGGATTCGGTGTTGGTCGACTCTCGGAAGGGATGATTCCTGCGAAGTTTTATCACCCCGATGGAAAAGCTGAGCCATTGGAGGTGGTATCACTGCTCGCCTCAGGCGGAATATCCTCCACAGCGGAAGACTTGTGCAAGTTTGCCGATTCTTTTTCAAAAGACTTGATAATTCTGTCAACACAATCCCGTTTGGAAATGCTGGCAGCGCAGCCAAGTGAGCTTCAGGGGAAACTTCAAGGGCAGGGGTTCCCCTTTGGACTCGGCTGGGATTACGCCGATATTGAGCCTTATTCCGGAGAAGAACTTCGTCTATATGGAAAAAGCGGCGGAACTGGTCAATATAGCGCGATGCTCTACACGATTCCTTCTCAGCGGATATCGGTAGCCTACATTGCCAGCGGTCCACAATGTAACTCGTCAGAAATTGCCTATAATATACTGTCTTCTTATCTTGAAGAAAAAGGCCTCATCGTCATCGAAGAGGGTATGATTTCGTTGCCTGTCAAAGCACAACCCATTCCATCTGAGCTTATGAATTATGAAGGATACTATGATAGTGGCAGCAACACCCTGCGAATTGAATTAGATAACGAAAATGGAATGATGATTATATATTTAGTGGATGGTGGTAATGAGTCAGCCATACTTTCTGCAGTTTATAATGGCGGATACTTTTATGATGGCGATAATAGGTTTTACTTAGCTTCTGTTGATGGAACCGATTATTTTATGGAATATGAATCCAAATTTGCTTTCTATAAAATAAAAGCCGAAAAGGTTAAGCATATAAATCAACCTCTCGAATTATCTATTTCATTGAATAACAAAGTGTGGCTACGTCGTAATGTGAGAGCTTTTGAAGAAACACTGCTTTTACCAACACATATCATATCATCCTCCGAAATTCCCGGACTACCCGGTTATGTTAATTTCAATGGTTTAAAGGTTGTAAGATCTTTAGATTATGCAGACATGTCAGTCAGATCAATGAGGGATCTTACGGAATTAACGCTGGCTGAACATAACGGCGATGTGTGGGCCTTATTATCGGGAGCTGAATATATGCCATACGAGCTGGCTCCACTTATGAATGTCGGGATCAACAACCTAATCATTGGAAGTGAAGGCAGAAACGAATGGTTAAACGCAAGCTTTGATGCCATCTTAAATTTTGAAATACCCAACAAAGGGCGTGTCCTTGTATTTGGATCGGAAAGTATACTCTATGATAATATGGTAGACAGAGGAGATATATTGGTCCCCGCTGGCAGCCTGATTGAAGTCGCAGGCAACCCCGGGGATAAATTCCAGGTAGTGGTTTCTGCTGTCGACTAGAAGAATCTATATATCGGTTTACTTGGGCTTGCCGTAGAAAATAAATGTGGAAATATCATAAGTATAATGAATTCCCAATTCAAGATATTCTTAAAAGATATAGAGTCGGTTCTAAAAGAAGCAATATGGAAGAGGTGGGAAAATTATATGACTTTTCATAATCGAAAAAACATTTTAATTTTAATTGCACTGCTTTATTCAGTTTCTATATCAGCAGGATCAATGATAATAAAAAATGACCTGGTCATGGAAATTAACCAATATGTAGCTGTCATTATTTCATTTTTCATATCTTTTAAGGTCATGCGGAAAGCGATTAGTACTGGCGATAAAGGCATATTACTTAATATTGTTCTCGTGATATGTTGTCTAGCGCTTGGAAACGTCTACTTTTTTTTGCTGAAAATCGTTTCAATCGTACCCGGAACTATATCCGTAGGCTTGTTTGCAAAGAATTGCTGTTATTTATTTTTTATTGCAGCACTCCTAGAATATAAAAAGGAAGCCAGAAAAAGAAGGAGCTTATATTTTTATTATATCAATGGCGCTACGTTTGTTTTGACGGCGGCTTGTGCTTATGCCCTTTTGGCAAACAATATTTATGTTCTTAACATTTCTGTACTTTTGATGGATCTTTTTTGCCTCATTCTTGCAGTCGGACTTATACCTAATAAAAAGGCTCGGTTTTTCGCATGTCTTATGCTTTCAATCACACTGCTTGACGTTATTTCATCCATAGAGATATTTACACTCTCTGTATTTCTAAAATCTCTTTCGCCGCTTTTATACCTGCTTTTTGCAAGGCTGATTGATTCCATGAAGGAGGATGTCGCACATGCTTGCTAACATAATAAACAACCTGTTAGAATCCAACATACCCGGATTTATATTTTCAATATTAATTCCTTTGCTATTCCTAAT
>JAAZFB010000380.1 GCA_012511915.1 Clostridiaceae bacterium | reverse complement strand
CATTTGTACTGTCTGACATCATCACCAAAACGCCCTGTCTACCTATTTCGCCTATTCTTGCAAGATCAATCATGTTCCCGCCTATAGGGGTGGTATCTATTTTAAAATCACCGGTGTGGAACACAACACCTACAGGTGTAGTAATTGCGAGGCAAGACACATCCGGAATACTGTGATTGCTCCGAATGAATTCTACAGAATAAACCCCAAGCCGTACAACATTGCCATGGGTTATAGGTTTTAATGCAGCTCGCTCGGCAAGTCCGTGTTCTTTTAGTTTGGGCGTAACCAAACCCAATGTAAACCGTGTGCCGTAAATTGGCATGTCTATCTCCCGCAACACATACGGTAAGGCACCGATATGGTCTTCATGAGCGTGTGTTAACACCATTCCCCTGATTTTGTCCTTGTTTTTAACAAGATACGCTATGTCAGGTATGACAAGATCAACCCCTAACATTTCATCATCAGGGAACGCAAGCCCGCAATCTACAATAATAATATCGTTTCCGTACTCAAAAACCGTTAGGTTTTTACCGATCTCATCCATGCCTCCGAGCGGGATAATCTTTAGTTTTGATTTCTTTAGCAATTTTCATCCTCCATGTTAATTATGTTTATATTATACTACAAGAAAGCGCGGCACGCGCTTTCAAAAAAGTTCTATTTTGCATATATTATTAAAAATACAACAATCTCCGAACAATTATAGTCTAAATATTATATCAGTTATCTTAAATAAAGTCAATCGTTGCGAGAAAATTCAATAACACGTTCGGTATAAATATCGCAAAGTTCATTCGCATATTCTTCGCTGATTCCCTCGGATATTATCTTGCAGGCAGCTTTTTGAGCGTGGGGGATTATAAGAACCCAACCGTCGTTGTTGATAATTTTTACTCCCTCTTCAAGTTCAATCTTGTTATACTTGCCTTGTTGCGCCAAATTTGCAATAGAGCGCATGACTTTTCCTTTTTTGCCTGCATCGCAATCAACCTCTTTTTCCACTATAAAAGTTTCAGGAATTTCATCAACCATTTCATGAAGTGATACTTTATCCTTAACAATAGTGTCGCACACTTTTGCGATCGCATATACTGCATCAAACATCAACCGAAATTGCATGGGGTTATGTTTTTGCATGCTCTCCATCATGTCAGCTTTCGCTGTCTTGCAGCGTATAACACCGGCATTGTATTTTGATGCAATTTTATCTATAACATCTGAGCTGTTTAACGGTGATACAACTATATTATTCCCATTTTCAATTGCAATTTTTGCAGCAAGCGCTGAATATGTCGTACGTGTAACAGTTCGTCCACACTCATCAACCAAAATCAACTTTTCAACATAGTCATCAATTACCGCCGAAATAACGCCTTTCGACTCTGACGAAACGAAAGATACACCAAGCTCATTAAGCAATTCTTTAGCAATACCGCAGCCCTCAAGCATAATCTTTACAGGCAATGGTTTATTCATTTCATTTAATATCTCACGCATATAATAGTATTTATAATCATAAAGCTTTATAACTTTCATTATATTATCCGGAGTACAACGCATAAAATCTTCACGCATAAAAAGCATCTCCGTTTTACGCTCATCCGCTCTTGAAAGATTACTGCCCATGTTGTTTAAAAATGTAAGTGATAGCCCCATTTTATTGTTTGATTGAGATAACATTATATGCATCCCGGCATTTAACCCATGAAAAGGGATTGCCCGACGTGTAATCGGCAATAAGGATTCACCAAAGTCATACACTGTAGCACCGGAAGACAACAACCCCGAAATAAAGGCATTGCACAGCATATCCAGCGCACCTTCGCCGCTATAACTAATCGCTATTTTGGTATTTTTGTTTACCGCCCCAAATGCTGCCCCCAAACGTGATGCGAATTCCGGCGTAATATCAACATTCACTTCACCCGAAATACCATTCTCATCAAACAGCTTTCTGCCAAAGTTATCACCCCAAATAAGATTATCATTTACTGTTGTTTCGTTTTCGATGTTCTTTTGCGGCCAAATTTTTATATTATTTTTAATCTCACACATATCCCCAACATATGTTTTTTCACCTATTACCGAATTTTCAAGGACAATGCTGTGCGCACCGATATGTGTCCCATTATCTAGTATTGTGCCGCGGAGTTGTGCTGATTTACCTATTGTAACCTTATTTAAAACAATCGACTTTTTTATTGAAGCGCCCTCACATATCCTGCATTCGTTTCCTATTACGCTGTACGGCAAGATTTTTACTCCGTTTGATATTTCAACATCATTTCCAATATAGCACGGTCCGGTTATTGTAGTGTCGGGTTGAATTGTTATATCTTGACGTGAATATATCCCGTTGTTTTCAGCACAACCTGTTTGAATAGAGACCTTTTTATCTAAAATATCAAAATGACATTGCTTATATGCCTGTAAATCACCAATATCACACCAATATCCGCTTGCTGTATAGCCAAACATTCTATGACCGTGCGCAAGCATTTTAGGGTAGAGGTCTTTGCTAAAATCATATCGTGTATTTTGCGGGATTAAATCAAGGGCAGAAGGGTTTAATATATAAATACCCGTATTTGCGGTATCGGAAAAAACCTCACTCCAACCCGGTTTCTCAAGGAAACGAATTATTCTACCATCCGAATCGGTAATTACTATTCCATACTCTAACGGATTCTCGACATTTTTTAATACAATTGTTACTTCTGCATTTTTATTACAGTGAAAACCAATGGCATGGGATATATTAATATCCGTAAGACTGTCCCCGCTAATTATGATAAAGGTATCATCCAAAAATTCTTGCGCATTTTTAACGCTCCCGGCGGAACCAAGCGGTGTATTTTCAATGTAATAGCTAAGGCGCACCCCAAATTTTGCACCGTCGCCAAAATATTCGGTAATCGCTTGCGGCATATACATCAGCGTAATAGCAATATCAACTATACCTGCATTTTTTAAGAGTTCAATAATATACTCCATAACGGGGCGCCCCATAATATCCACCATAGGCT
>JAAZFB010000379.1 GCA_012511915.1 Clostridiaceae bacterium | reverse complement strand
TATGAGACACATCTGAGTCGTCCCCTATTCGGGGAAGAATATCTTTTAGAGTCTTATATCGGGTATCAGATACAATACGCCGCAAATATAAATCTCGCGTAATATAAAGCTCATTTTTAAGCGCATACTCAGTCATCGCTTCTTGCGAGTAACGCCAGTTTCCTTCAATAGTCAGTTCCTCCGCAAGGACACCGTTTTTAATTACTAAATCTGATAATAAAACGATGCTCATCGTCGTGTCGGATATTTCACTCCCTTTAGTCAATGTGTAGTTCTTTTCCTTGTACTTACTCACTATTCCTGCGGGAATAACACGTTTTTCGCGCTTGTTTGGTGCATTGACGCATGGATATGTTTCAACCTCGCTGTTAATTTCACCTATTAACCCTTCAAAATCATTTGCTTCCTTGCAATATACCAGCACATATTCTTTAATATTTGTAATTGAGTTTGACAGGAAAGATCCCTTCTTCTTTTTTTCCCATACAAGCTGTGCAACGAATTGATTTGCGCCAAATACTTCGTTGCAGATTGCTTTCATATTCTCAACTTCGTTATCATCTATGCTAATTAAAATCACACCATCTCTGGATAAAAGATTTCGTGATAACAGCAAACGAGGGTATATCATGCTGCACCAATCCGAATGAAAGCGACCATTGCTTGGGTTGTTCAAGAATAATCTGTTTTCATCTTCGTCAAAAACGCCAGATGCTTCATCATACTCGTCTTTTGCCATTGAGAAATTGTCACGATATACAAAGTCGCTTCCAGTATTATAAGGCGGGTCTATGTATATCATTTTGACTTTGCCGAGATAGCTCTCCTGCAAGAGCTTTAGCACGTCGAGATTGTCGCCCTCGATGTAGAGATTCTCAGTGGTATCCCAATCCTTACTTTCTTCCTTGCAGGGGCGCAGGGTCTTGCGGATAGGCTTGTTGGCCTCCACAATGGAAGCCTTTTTACCAACCCATGTGAACTCATACGCCTCGTCGCCCTCCAGCACATCAGAGAACAACATCTGCTTGAGTAGCTCAAAGTTGATGGCCTTCCGGGGCTTGCCCTCACCGTCCACCGCTTCGGTTATAACATTCGGGAACATTGTCTCAATCTTCTCAATGTTCAGCTCCGCCATATCCTGCGTTTCCATTTTCAGCTTATCCATTTTCGGCTCCTTTACTTAGCGTATTGTTAATCCAATCATGAATCGTCGCAATTATCTCATCTGCGTGATTAGGCTTAAATATAGTTCGATACGCTCCTAATGAATATTGAACTCCTTGCGAAAACACTTCACGCGGGATGTCCTTATACAAAACAGTCACATACCTCACATGATGCAGGTCGGAAGAAACATCTTGATATCTGTAATCACTTGCTATCTCAGATAGTGCGTAGGTTTTGCTGTGAAAGCTCGGAATCAGCACATAATCTCCTTGCTTCATTTGTTTACAAAAAGCGAATAGCTGCGAAGCCCAATTTGAAACGCTTGTTCTGTTATCCAAGCCTTTCTCATTGATTACAACTTCCCGAAAAAGCGACAGAGTATCAAATCGACTCAAGTCATAGTTATAACCTTGCCACGGTATGGCAATAAGACTGGTATTTATGTATTCATCGTAGTATGCAGCTTCCTGTCCCGCACGACATACCCATAACATCACAGCACCTCCAATTCAGCTTTCAATCTTTTCAGTTCTGCATTCAACTCCACACGCCGGTTAAACTGCTTTTCGTTGTTCACCTTTTTCTCCAAAGCGGAGATCTGTTTGATAAGCTGCTGGCGCTGGGTATCGCGTTCAACAGCGTCCTTTAGGCTGGTTGCAGCTCCATTTTGACTCGTAAGGCGTTCTCCAGCTATCTGCCGAACAAATCCGTCGTAGACTGCATCTATCGTCAGCCCTTCGAGCCGCAAATACAGTTTATCCTGCTCCACCCAATCGGTGCTGTAATAGGTGTTGACTTTGAATATGCCTTGCTTGACAAGGCTCGGCTCCTTGTAGCCAACCCATGCTTGATACTGTCCGTTGTGCTCCAACAGAAAGAGGATATGGTACGGTATCTCTTTATCAATGAGCTGCAACACCCGCGTATCAAGCTCCGGCTTTGTAAGGCGTATTTCAAAGACCTCAAGCTCCGTTACTCGTTCACCGGCTCCTACATTCAAGGTGGAAGTCGCAATCTTGTTGCGCCAGTAGATTGCCGAGATTTGTTCTATGAAAACCCGCTTCAGCTCCGGCGTAACGGAGAGATTGTCATAGAACTTCTGTTTTGGTATTCGCTTGTTAAAAGCAGTTGAAGCAGGTAATTCAAGCATTTTGTCACCTCACCGCACTATCAGGAAGCAAATCAGTTCAAAGTCGTCGAGGCCGGTTATCCGTGTGAGAAGCGCGGAGGTTCCGCCCTGCTTGAAAAGACTGTCCAAATCGCTGTCCTCTTTGACATTAATGATTGAGTTAATGGCGTCTCCCAACAGCTCGGAGTATTTTCGCATATCGCGCCCGTCTTTTGTCTCCCGGTTAATCTCCGCGCATAGCTTATCGAAATGCTCTGTCTTGCCCCGGCAAAGATACCGCACTTTATCAAGCAACTCTTTGGGGGAAAGATGGTCACAAATCACTTCACCATCGTCGGATATATATACCATATAGAACGGGTGCAGCCTGTTTTGATTGTCGATATTGATGCCGCTCTCTAAATTTCGTAGCACATAGATAACCCCTCTTGGGGCATCTTCCGTTGCAGAGACAACTGCGTTCATGCCATGAGGCGCTTTCTCAATATCAGGGTTATGCTTTATGTATTCCAACAGGTCAAGCCTAAACTCGTTCAGCCCCAAATCCATTATAGAAATACCGC
>JAAZFB010000378.1 GCA_012511915.1 Clostridiaceae bacterium | reverse complement strand
TATATTGATATGCAGCTTTTTTAACCCTATCCATTATCCCAATTCCTAATCCGATTTCTTCACCTGGTTCAATGAAAATACCTTTCATCCTTTCCTCCTCTTCCATTCCATGAAGGGCTGCGAACAAGTTGGCGGAAATCTCAATTGTATTGCAGGTTTGAGAGGTGTAAATAACTTTCGCAGCAGTGTAAATTGTATGATTATTACAATGCAAAATCAGCCCGGAAGATTCAGGAAAATTTAGTAGGGGTTCTTTTAAAATATAAAGGGGTTTGTTGGGTGAATAGTGACTTTTCAGCAAACCGGGTGAAATTAACTTCCCGGGTTTTATACCTTTAAAAACAAAGGTATTCGGAAGTGCTTTTTCAATGACCTCAAGTGTTATAAATCCCGGTCGTAATAAGTGACAAGTATCGCCTTCAATTGAAACGATAGTAGATTCTATCCCTACAGTTGTATTGCCTCCATCTAGAATATAATCGACATGAGGTAATTGTTTTTTTACATGATTTGCATTTACAGGACTAAGTTGCCCGAATTTATTTGCACTTGGTGCGGCTATTGGGCATTTCGATTCTTTTATTAATTCAAGTGCAATAGGATTATTCGGCATGCGAATGCCTACAGTGTCGAGGCCGGAAGTAACAATATCGGGAACTATCGGGCTCTTAGGCAACACAATGGTTAAAGGTCCCGGCCAAAAATGTTTAGCTAAACGCATTACATTTTCATTTACACACGTTGATAAAGTTCTAAGGTCATCGAAAGAAGCTATGTGTACAATCAATGGGTCGAATGACGGTCGTTCTTTTAATTCAAATATTTTAGCAACAGCAAAAGGGTTAAGTGCATTTGCACCTAACCCATATACCGTTTCAGTTGGAAAAGCCACCAACCCTCCATTTTTGATAATTTGCGCAGCTTCGCTAATGCTATTTTTTTTCATTAACCAGATAATTATTGGTTTCTTCTAGCTCTTTTCTCTTTTTATCCTGAAAATCTATAATCCGTTCTTGCTGATCGGGATTCGATAAGCCCGGTATTTTTGTCGCTGTAAAAAGCAGCATTTTCAGAGCTTAAAACCGTTAAAGGCGCAACTCCCGAAGGCATACGAATACTTGAATATAAGCAGGCACCTCCAGACTTATCGCTATATGGCGGACAAGCAATAACCTATTTTTTTGCCCATTCGAGGTCGGCTTTAGAATCCATTATTATCACCACTTTGCTCATAATCTTCAATTTTATTAAATGAATATTCGTATTGGTAACTCATAGGGATAATATCATTATATTCCTCAATACTTGCGTTTGATAAACATGCGTCAATAATACGTTTGCCTATACCTAATAAATCTTCCTTTAAGTATTTCTGCAATTCGGTTCTGAAAAAATTACGCAGTATTTCGGCTCCGGCATCGTAACCCTCGAAACCAACTTCAGGTTGATTATAAACTTTTAAAAACCTCGAAGGAATCTTAGAGCCTTCAAGTGTAAGGTAATTTAACTCATAGCCCAGCAATGGACAGCGCGAGGCCTGATATTGATCCGTTCTTAGACGGGCGGCACCTCTTCGTGTAAGATACTCACGCATGAGAAGCTGCGGTTTAAAGCCAACCTGCCACACTCCAATGTTTTGATTTGGAACCAATGTAAATGTAGTACGCGGAGTGTCAATTATTTGCTTTAACATCATATTGGCTTGTGGCACACGTTTTCCTGTAGCAAATGGCCAATAGGAGCCTACACCTTCGCTTTCCATACCTCCCGAACTGACAATACTTGGGTTGTTATGACCACGTGGTGCTACTAAACGCCACAACCAAGCCAAAGCAGGAGGTAAGACATGAAACAACCCGATAATTCCGTACGATGGGTTTTCTTTTGAACAAACAGGTGTACGTATTCCGAAACTTCGGATGTCAACCGATACTGGTCTGTTGACAACATTTGGAACCGATTTTCTGGGTATGATTACCCTTGGATTAGGGCACAATTTTCCGGGTTCATCCTGTATGTGATCCCAAATCAGAGCCGTAGAACCGGGGGTGGTTTCAATATTCAAAAACAACAGAGGCGAAGATGGATTGATCGTTGTTTTTTCCAGAGTAGGGTCATCTCCATATTGTTTAACACTATCAACTCTAACGAACCAAGCGTTTTCGGCATCTATAATACGGAGTTTTCCGTCTTTTTTCTGAACTGAAGGATGGCAAAAGGCCATATCATCGGCCACTGCGTTGAACGAACAAAACCGGGGAATAGTAATAAATCTTTCTTCTGAGGTCACCAGATTACGCCCTAAAAGTACACGTCCGTCTGGTTCCCGCAGAATATGTTGGTGCATTTCGCTCTTTCCACCACCACTGGCTCCTTCGTGCATGAATGTGGTTATATTGTCATAGGGACTTATAGATTGTACTGCTGAACAATGGGCAATTATCCAATTTTCTTTTTCGGCTTGATTTAGCATAACACCGTAAAGACCTTTTTTTGCACTCGGCCCCGGATATAAATTATAAGAATATAGTTCGTGCACTGAATCAGTACGATTATGGACAACAACCTGTTTTCCGTTAAAATGGGTATGTCTGAAAATGGGTGCTACAAATATTACCGATTTCACTTTTGCACCTACCTTTAATTCATCAACCGCAACCATTTCCTGCAACATCGACAAACCCAAAGCAAAGAATGCTGCATTGGCAGGTGCAATGGCGATCCCTAACGAGCCAATATTTTCCCTGCCTGCAAAATAGAAGAAAACCGCAAGGTCTTGTTTTTTCATCCAATCGAATGTTTCTTTTTGCAGACCTGAAAATTCATACCCATATTTATCAATAAAACGTTTTTTGTCTGTTGCGTTGTTATCGGCAATAACCATGGTATCAGGGTCTCTGCGGCGCATGTATGCTTCGGTATAATTAGCCGAAATTCCATTTTTAACACGCTGTACAATTACCTCTACATAATTTCCTTTCCCTGGCACATCATATTGCACTTCATATTGGATATTTTCCTTGCCGTTAGTTGCTGCATCAGCTAATTCTTCGCTTGTGTTAAACACCTTGTAGCCCTTGCATTCAGCTAACAACCCAGCAATATTGTCAGGAACAATAATATTTTTGCCATTTAAAACCTTCAATAAATTACTCATATCTGATTATTTTTAATGATTATACACATTGCAGCTTCTAAAAGATCAGAGCAAATAACAGTCTCTTTACTTATTTAATCCGTATGTTTTTCCCATGACCGGTTAACAAATAAACATGACCGGTTAACAAATAAATTGGTGTAATTCCGGCATTCAATCCACACTGAATATCCGAATGATGGTGGTCAATAAAAGAACAATTTGAATCAATATTGTACAATTGGTGAGTCTTATCCATTACTTGAATTATTTCATTTGCAAAGATAATACTTATTACTTAATAAATGAAGTAATACTTAATTATATTTTGGATTAATAGGATGGAGGAGATTGCACCCAAATAATTTCGCTTACTCCATCGAAGTAATTAATGGCATTATACTGAGACTTAGCATTAAAGTAGATATTATCTCCCGGCTTAAGAACAAAACTTTTTCCGTCCAAATCAAACCGAACTTCGCCTGAAAGTACATAAGAGAATATCTGACCAAAAGCAGATGTGAAAAATCCATCAATTGCAGAAGCATTAGAAAACCTTACAAGGAATGTATCCATTTGCTTGTTTGCATCATGTTGCGATAACAGGTAGAACATTGTTCCAGACTTGCTTTGGTCAATAAACTTAATGTCTGATTTGAAGACAACCGGATTATTTGCCAACGAATCATTTTCACCAATAAGTTCTCCCACTGTTGTATGCAGTTTTTCGGCTATGGTTTTTAAAGTTAAGATGGAAGGGAATGATTTAGCCTTTTCAATTTGCGAAAGGGCACTTGAACTTATTCCGATTTTTTCAGCTAACTCGTTAAGCTGTAGATTAAACTGTTCTCTTTTTTTCTTTATTCTTTCACCTATTCTGTTCATAAATTTCAAAATTATAAAAAGCAAAGATATAAATTAATTAATTAAGTAGTACTTAATATTCAATGTATTTTTTCATATTAGTTTTAGTGGTAAAGGTAAGTTAGACAC
>JAAZFB010000377.1 GCA_012511915.1 Clostridiaceae bacterium | reverse complement strand
TCTTTAAAAGACTCTGGTTATCTTCATCTTTTATGCTGGTCTTTTCCGCCAGCTGCTTTAAGTAGGCAAAGCAGTCGTGTGCCCGCGGATTTTTAAGATGACTTTGCTCTACCGTGATTTCCCGGCTGGGGTATACTTTCATGTAACCAGTTTCAAAACAAATCCGAATATATTCACCGAAATCATAAATCATTTTGACTCCGGATAAGGGATGGCTGTTCTCATACACGATCGTTGCTGCTGAATCTGATATAACCGGATTTTTCAGCCACACAACATTAAGATAATTGTAGGAATAGGTTTTTCCCTTCTCAAAAGTTATGTGCCACTTGCCATTTTGATATTTGCAGCTGCTTATCGCTTCCGTCTTGTCCTCACCTTTTACAAGAATGAGATGCTTTTCAATATTCACACTTACAACTTATTTCCTTTCGTTGAGGAGTATTATAGAGACATCAAGGAGTGTTCTTGATTTCTACTTATATTTCTTAACAATATCTATAATGGCATCTCCATATTTGCTGCAATTCTTATCTGCAAAACCTTTGATCTGCATCAATTCCCCATATGTTGCAGGCATTTCAGCAATAATTTGTTCCATCTGAGCATTGTTATATATGTAGTATGGTTTAATTTTTTCTTCCCGGCTTTTTACCAGCCTGTACTCACGCAGTTCCTTGTAAATTGGCGTTTCCTCAATTGGCTTCGATGAAGTTGAGGTCGGTTGCGGTTGCTCTTCCACAATCTTCTCGGGCCGGTTCACCTGCGAGGTAAGACCATACTTTTGCGTGTAATCTACTACATTTTCTTTATGATAGGCCATCAATAATTCAGCAACTCGGTACATTCCTTCCTCAGCAAACCAAGTACCGTCTTTGTTCAAGGCATGCAAGTTTTTCATATGGGCAATTAATTGGTCGCAGCGAATTATTAATTTCTTGGTATCTGCTTTGGCATACTTCATATTTACAATAGTTTTAGGATTAGCAAATATAATGATGGAACGCAGAAAATCTTTGCACTTCTTTTCAGTCATGCTCTTAATTTCATCACATAATATACGCTTTATTAATTCCAAATGACGCTCATTCTGTACAATTGGACTGTAAATGCCCTCTTTTTTATAAACTTTACCGGCAGCATTTTTGAAAAGACGGATAAAGTCACCAGTATTAGTTACCTCAATATCACCGGTCATTTTTTTGCATTCAATAATAAGAACGAACTTGGTATCTATGACCACGTAATCAATCTGAGCAGTCAGCCCTTTATACTCCAGATACAAGTCACGTAAAATCAGAATTGGCATATAGCTGTGCTTCAGTTCATAAGCCACCATATTTTCACCGCTAATGCCATAGGAAAGCATTTTGATATCCTGCTCAATTTGCTTAGCTATTTCAGATGGAGCAATCTTTTTTAGCTCCTCCATTTTTTCAATCTGCACCTGCGCGTCACATTCATCTCGAATGAAAGTAGGTTCCGTTAAGTTTATTGGTTTTCCGGTTATGGATTGCTTGACCACATCAAAAAAAGCCATTTTCCCCTCCCCCAAGATATGAATTGTTAAGTCTGCAATGATTCTTACGTACTAGGTTCATGTTATATGGATAATGGGAAGCTATTATTTAAACCTATTATATTCATGCATGTACATTTTGGTTGCCATCAAATCTAAGGCGTCTTGGAGTTCATTGATCAAAATATCAGAACTTTCGATAACTGCCACTTTTGAGCTTTCTTTTTCATTGATTTTAAATTCATTAGATTCTCACCTTCCCTGGTTTATGTGTGTTTCGGGGACGGTCTTTTTGACACGCTCTTCCTACGCTTCCATGGCAGCCTCTTGCTCCTGTTCCAAGTAGTAATAGTAGATCCAAACAACGATTAGAGCAAACATAATTGGCTGGATTACCCCCATGATCAAAATGAAATATATATATGTAGAAATCGTTCCTCCAATTAGGTTGGAAATCTGTCCCAGGATCATCGTCATGATGAATACCACCACATAAAGCAAGAGCCATAGCGCCACAAATTCGAATATGATGTTAAGGCGCTTGCCCTTCGACATTGCAGCACACCGGCGCAAATTTTCTAGCGGACTGCGGGATTCCAATACGAGCACCGGCAATATGAAAAAGTACCTCGAAAATAAGAAAACCGCGATCACCCATGTAAGCAGCGAAAACAAGAATCCTGCCTGCGGGACTATTTCGCTGCCGGCCACAGTAATAAATTTGATGGCAATCACGATCACCGCAACGATCAACAGTTTCCACCATGGCCCCAATCCCTTCAGCAGCGTCGTTGTATAGCCGAATTCCTGCCCTGATTCATATAAGGACAAGCCGTATATTAGGGGTCCGATCCACAATGGGCTTAAAAGCCAGCCTGGAACGTTGAATGCCATCATAAGCTGCAAGACCTCATTCCTGGAATTACTGATCCCCAAGAGAATCAGCCCGACAAGAATTCCCACCGGCAGAACCAGGGCTGCAATCGATTTAAAATATTTTCCATATACCTCTAAAGCTTTGGTTAAAACCATCTCACCCTTTCCCTTTCTTTACTCCTTACGTCTCACAAAAAAGTGTTTTTCTGTTAAAACAACTGGGTATCAGTAACCTTCTTTTCTTTGGCGGAAAACTGTTTATGTTATATGGATAATGGTAATTGTAGATGTCTAACACCTCTTGCTTATTCCCCGAGAACTGCTGCGCTTTCTATTTGAAATACGTCATACATTTCTTCGCAATCAACTTTGATGTATAGTATAACTATAGGTAATAATTGTTGGGGGTAATCAATTTCCTATGAAGAAATCCGCAGATTCAAATAATAACCTTAAAAAATTTCTATTTACAGCCATAGGCGGTTTATTGGGCATTGTGTTGTATGGAATTGGGAAATATTTAATCACCGGCCATACTGATATTGAACATTTGATAACATCCTTTATTACTTGGTTAATAGGAGGAGCAATCGGTTTTTTAATTGTCATAAAAATGCTTGACCTTTAACTTAGTGACGCATTCATTACAGAATCCGCAGTACTAAATATTTATAATCGCTATTACGACCAGCTTCCGATTATTAGCCTAATGGGAAGCTCACAACTCTGCAGGAATATTAGTTATAAACATAATGGGCATTATTGGCTAACATTGTAGCCTGTGTTGTATTTGTCTAACGCGGAGCTCAAGGAAGGCATTTGTGATGCAGCAAATTCAACTTGCAAAATGTTTAGTGAACTCTGAATTCATCTATGATTGTTGCTGCTTCTTCGCAGCTTATTTCCACAAGCATCTCCAAGATTTCTTCAAATGCCTTTGTTAAATCGTCATCTAGTTTTATTTTGTCGCTGAAATCTAAGAAAGCTTTTGTTATCATTATTAGAACAATTACTTTTTCCTTCCTTACTATTTCTTCAAACGCATCAGCGCTCGATTTTTTTGTTCGCGGAGCATTCTTGAATGCATCTCTCACTGACAAAAGTATCTCCGGCAATAATTTATCTAAGTGAAGTTTATAAATTGTATTCAACATCTC
>JAAZFB010000376.1 GCA_012511915.1 Clostridiaceae bacterium | reverse complement strand
TCTATGTGGATTCCTAAGAGAGAAGGTTGCTAATTGGACCGTATCTGTTCAAAATATCGAGTAATGTGTGGAATCCTTCCATATTGTCCCTTACCGTCCACACAGAAGTCCAATTTTTGCTCACTCTACTGGGAAATACCCGGTTTATCCTGGTATCTTGAATGCGGCGCAGTCCGCTATAACCTGGTGACGGTGCAATAAAATGTGATTCGTTTACACATCACTGGAAGGCAACAAGGTCCTAAGAAGTGTGTTCATTTCATCAAATTTATCGGTGCGAATTTGTATTCGCTTCTCATGGCGATATGCAAGCTGAAAAGCAAAATCTGAGCATGCATTCTTATCATAAAGCTGAATTGTATTTAAGTGCATTACTTCAATCCCATGCCTATTGAGAATTACCGAGCGAATTGCATCCCTGCCCTGCTTCGATGGGCTGTTGTGGAAAGTGAAGCTATCATACTCGACAGCTAATTTTGCCGACTTATAATACAGATCCACAAAACAGCGTTGTTGCCCGAGACGTTTACCTACCTGCTCTCTCAGTTTAATCTCAAAATTGAAGGTGGCGCCTCCGATTCCGTAACCTCCTAAAGCATGTGGCAACGTTAGAATCATATAAGCGACTGACTCCATTATCGATGCAGAACCATCTTCGATATACTTTATTGCGCGTAAAGCTTTTAATTGTCCGCGGTGCCGGGATGCTTTCGTAATAAAAGAGTTAAGTTTTTTCTTTGTTGTGACTGCGTGTGATGGTCTGCCCGGTGGATATGAACAAAGCTGGAGCCCAAGTAAGATTAGCTTGTGAATGTTTAATTTGGTCGCAAGTTGAAGAAATACCAATTCCGGAGATGCAACCATTTCCTCATTTCTAATAACATCCGCACCCCGCGGCAAGCGGGTTTGGCATAAATGAATGTTGCATCCTTTTATCTGATATCTTTCACTACCTTTTGTAACGGTAAAATCCACCGTTTTCGCTTCCGTAATTTCCGAACCGAGAACTGCCTCAATATATGGAATATTCCAATAGACTGCAGCCGATAGATGACTTAAATATTTTTTCATACAATAATTATACTATAAAGAATTAATATATCCAAGTTATATTTTACATTATTTAACATTCTGCGTTGGCATGATATACTTACGCCGAGATTTGTGCCTACTAGTGCAAAATATTGACTTATGTGTGGATTCTATGAAGAAAAGGTTGTTAATTGGCTGCATCTGCTCAAAATATCGAGTAATGTGTGAAGTCCTTCCATATTATCCCTTATGATCCACACATAAGTCCATTTTCTG
Organism: Clostridiaceae bacterium; assembly: GCA_012511915.1. GTDB lineage: Bacteria > Bacillota > Clostridia > Monoglobales > Firm-18 > JAAZFB01. The sequence continues at coordinate 529 of JAAZFB010000376.1, read as the reverse complement.
CTCACTTTGCCTTATATCCGGGTATTACTCTCCCGATACCACGGACGTGAGTTCGATTCACTTGATCTTATCCAAGAAAATAATAGGGCACAGACCCCATTGTTTTTTGGCTAAAGACTATTAAATTGATACTATGCACCCCCTGCCTATAGTTAAACGATTATAAGAACGAGGCGGGTGCATACCCACAGGTCAAGATGATAAGGACCCGATAACAGAACATACATCACAATCATTGGATTGGTTTTATAACATAATGATTATCAGCCGACGGAGATTCGTTAGTTTACTTCATGTAAATATTGCCGTATGATGTACTTAACAAAAATACAATGAGTACATTAGAAGGGTTTATCTTATGCGAGCGAATGACAGCTTGGAGAAAGGCATAGAACAAAGGATCATCGACAGCTTAAACGAACTTAATCGTTCAGACTTATTCAGAAGTCCCATTGTTGCATATTCATCAGCTGAAGATGAGCGATATTCAAAACTTAAAGATATCATTGGCGATTGGCATTTAAACCCT
>JAAZFB010000036.1 GCA_012511915.1 Clostridiaceae bacterium | reverse complement strand
CATGAGGATATTGGCAGGCTAAATTATATCATGGAAAAGATGGGCTGTCCCATTCCCGATAAAGATGATTTTATAGAGGAACAGCACGAACAGCCAAAAAACGCCCCAGCCCGTGCGACGAAAGAAGATGCTCCACAAAAGAGCAAATCAAAAGCGCACGGGAATGGCTCGAAAAAAATGCCCGAAGCCGAGAGGACTACTAAGCCTTCCGTAAAAGAAACCTTGGATAAACTTAAAAAACAGACCATCAAAAAATCAAAGTCAGCCCCTGTTAAAGGGAAATCAAGATAAGGAGGGTGTTTATGCCGGAGAATATTTTAAGATATGCGGCTATGGAGAGCGCCTCGGACATTCATATCACACAAAACAAACCCACATGGCTTAGAATAAACGGTGAGTTTAAACAGCAAAGTCACATTGCAACGATTAACTATATAGACAAGTTTGTAGAAAGTTTTTTGCCGGATATGCTTTGTCAGTATCATAAATTTAAAAACAGGGAAAGCACCTGCCCCATTGACGGCGCTTTTGAGTTTATGGGCAGGAGGTTTCGTGCAAATATTTATTACAGTTTAAGCGGAATGAATGTTGCACTTAGATTGCTTAGTGACAAAATTCTGCCCCTTAAAAAACTACTGATGCCGGATACCATCAAGGAGTTTATCAGTCCTCACAATGGCTTAATTTTAGTGGCAGGCAAAACGGGAAGCGGAAAAACAACTACCTTGGCATCCATGATTGATGCCATCAACCATACCCGTTATGAAAATATTTTAACCATTGAGGAGCCGATTGAATATATCCATATCTCCGATTTAAGCCGGATTGAACAAATTGAGGTGGGCGTTCATACAGAAAGTTTTGAATCTGCAACAGTTGCCGCCCTGCGGCAAAACCCGAACATTATCTTAATCGGTGAAATGCGTGATTTGCCCACCATCCAAAATGCCATTACCTTAGCGGAAACAGGGCATATGGTTTATGGTACTCTGCACGCTAAAAGCATAACCGAAACCATTGACAGGATTATTGATGTGTTCCCCTCCGGTCAGCAAGAGCAAATTCGCCAACAGTTGGCAAGCGTATTAAAAGGGATACTCCACCAAACTTTGGTTAGAGGTATAAATGGAAATGTTCTGCCTTTAGTGGAACAGCTAATCGTAGACGATACCGTGTCCTCTATGATTATGCAGAGGCAAAGACCCAATGCCATTCGTGACTATTTACGCGGGAAATCGAAATGCGGCAATGTTCATATTGCGGATAATGCGGCTTGGCATATCCAAAACGGTAGGCTTGAATTGCAGACCATAAAACATCTTCTGTCCCCTGATGATTACAACATGGTAAAGGCAATTTTAGCAAACTTAAAGAGGCGGGGTGGTTTTGATGGTTAAACGAGTATTATTTCAGACAGCTTTAGACAAGGGATATATTTCAAGCAATCAGCTTCAAAAGGTGGAAGAATATCGGGCAGAAACAAATGTATCCGATGAACGAGCCTTGCTTGATTTAAAAATAGTAACAGAAGAAAACTTAATGAAGCTCTACTATGATATTTACGGTTATGAAATGGTAACCAGCATTAAAAATATTGAGGCGGATGCTTTTACGCTAAAATGCAGATACAAAACCCTGCTTGATATAAGTTTTATACCCATAATGAAAGATAACAAAGTGCATATCATTACAGCAAAACCGCAAAACAGCCTGTTCGCAGAGGACTATATCCGTGAAACCACAAACTACAAAGGCGGTTTTACTTATTCCCTTATCACAGAAACCAATCTTAGAAAACTGATAAGCAAAGCCTTCAATGTGGAAAATGAAAGCGTTGACCTTGAAAACTTTGAGTCATCTGCCGATACTCCCAGTAATGTTTACGATGTTTCGGAAAATGATTCCTCAGCCATTGTCAATTTGGTAAACCGCATATTAAGGGAAGCCATAGAAAATAAAATCTCCGATATTCATTTTGAGCCGCAAGCCGATCACCTTCGTGT
>JAAZFB010000375.1 GCA_012511915.1 Clostridiaceae bacterium | reverse complement strand
CCATATTTTGGGTATCTCGAGCATTGCTTTTCTGACTGAAAGTGCAGCAACAGCAACCCCTAGTATTTGGGAGAGCAAAAGAGGTTTTACAAGCCCACCTTTCATAAGTATTACTGCGCAAAAGCCATTACATGCACCGAGCAGTACACTCTTTAGTGTTAACATAATGAGCATCATTCCTTTGTTTAATTTTTACCGCCTAAGATTTTTATTTATTACACTCCATATTTGTGATTTGGCAAATTCCTTGCTCCATGAAGCTACGCCCGGAAGCTGATATTTTTCGACTATAGAAAGCCGATTAGTTATGGACGTTTCGTCTTCGAGCCATATCTCAAACAGAGAATCTTCTTTTTCCCAGCTTGCATAGTTTTGACCTGTTCTTTCATCGTAAACTGCTTTTACCTGCTCTTGTTCAAGCCTGTCTTGTGCCGTTTGCATACCGATTGCGTTTGTCCTAATAACCTTTGAGTTTTGAGATTGCCAAAGTCGGGTATATAACGGTATCCCAAGTATTAGTTTATGTGCGGGGACTTCATCCAAAGTTTGTATTGTCGCCTGTTCAGCCCAGTTTAAATCAGCCACACTACCCGCTTCAGAGCTTGAAACACCGTGTTGGTCATATGCCATTAGTACAACATAATCGGCGTACTCTGCTATCTTTTTTCGGTCATAACACAAAGACCACGTGCCGCCGAATTGGGAATACTTAGTAACGTCAACTGACAAAACTACACCGGCTTTTTTAGTTACCGCACTCATTTCCTTAACAAATTGGGTATAAATATCTTTGTCCTCAACCAACATATTTTCAAAATCCATATTTATTCCGTCGAGGCTATATTTATTTATCATTTCATAAATTTTTTCAATTGCCGATCTCCTTGCGTCCGGGTCATTCAAAAAACCGCTGTTGTTTCGTGGGGAAAAATCATTTGATTTGAAAAGCGCCCACACTTTATAACCTTTTTTATGTGCATCGTTTATATATTCTTTATTGCCAATGTCTTGGAAGTAATAAATGTTGTCACCGTCTAATTTGTATTCGTATGATGCCGGCTTTTCATCTGTAAAACTGCGTATGCGAAACCAAGTAGGTGAAATGACGTTAACCCCGTCCATGTACTCACCGGTGGTTGTGGTGCCTACCCGCGTAATGTGGTGCCATGTCAGATTGATTTTTTCGGCATCATTCTCCACTGGCGGGTTATCTTCGAATTCAACCCCAAGCATTCGTGCTATCATGGTTGCTGCCTCACCCCGAGTTGCCAAGTTCTGTGGGCAGAAACTACCGTCTTGATAGCCTCTGATTATTCCGCTTTCTACTGCAGCGGATATTTCGTTATAATATAAGTATTTTTGGTCTATATCGGTAAATTTTGCACTGCCCCCTTTAAGCTCTAACGCTCTGACAAGCATTAACACGATTTCTTCACGCTTAATGCTGTTTTCGGGCATCAATCTGCCGGATTCATCGCCTAACACAATGCCCTTCTGCTTTGCAAAACTGGCAATATCATAATACCATGAATCGTATGGAACATCAACGAAACTTTTACTGCCGTCGCCGATATCAGCCTCATTGTAAACCGCACGGATTAAAAGGGTAAGAAACTCTATACGTTTTATGTTGTCGGCAAGGTTTGCGTTGCCGTTGTCATCGCCTTTAAAAATCCCCATATCAAAAAGTGCCAGGGCATATGGT
>JAAZFB010000374.1 GCA_012511915.1 Clostridiaceae bacterium | reverse complement strand
GGTCATCAGTGTAAAGGACGCATTATCCGTCATTAATTCAGCCTTTGACAGTCTGACCGTATTCCAGCAGCGTGACAAGCTAAAAATCATAATAGATAAAATTTTATGGGATGGTGAAAACATTGATATACTACTACGAGGGGCTTAATGGGTCATTGTTGCCGCTGACGGAGTACCGCAAAAGCCCATCTGCGCAACATTAAACCATTGGTAATAGCCGTTTCAACAAATGATGGTCTTGGTGCAAGCGCTAAAAATATAGCAATACTACACACTGCAAAAAATATATATTTTGTTCCGTACAAACAAGATAATCCCATTGCAAAGCCTAACTCCATAGTGGCTAACATGGAATTGCTGTGCCCGACGATAATTGCCGCACTATTGGGGCAACAATTGCAACCGGTATTATACTAAATTCAATCAAATATAACACTATATTTGATTGAATTTAGTATTAGTTTGAAGGGAGTTTGGGAAAATGCAGTAGATTTCTTTGTAGTTTTTGGTAGAGAAAATTTTTTTGGTTCTCGAAAAAAAAGTTTGATTGGTGGCCATTTTTATCGCATTTATGCAAAATACATAAAACAACATTTTTAATTTTGTCTATTTAGGTTATAACATTGTTATTAAATATGTGTTATAGTATATGTGTACACATAGTTGCTACGTTTTTATTGTTTAGGGGGCGTTATTTAATGGCAAGTTTAAAATTAGACGGATTATATAAAGTGTTTCCGGGTGGTGTTGAGGCGGTAAACAACTTTACTCTTGATATTGAAGATAAAGAGTTTCTTATATTAGTTGGTCCGTCAGGGTGTGGTAAGTCCACGACTCTTCGCATGATTGCCGGTCTGGAGGAGATTACAGAAGGGCTGCTTTATATCGATGATAAAGTGGTTAATGATGTAGCACCGAAAGACAGGGATATAGCAATGGTTTTCCAGAACTACGCGCTTTATCCGCATATGACTGTATATGAAAACATGGCATTTGGTTTAAAACTCAGAAAAACTCCAAAAGCCGAAATAATTAAGCGTGTATCCGAAGCGGCTAAGATCCTTGATATTGAGCATTTGTTGCAAAGAAAACCAAAGGCACTTTCCGGCGGACAGCGTCAAAGGGTCGCTTTGGGTCGTGCTATTGTGCGAAGCCCAAAGGTATTCTTGATGGATGAGCCTTTGTCAAACCTTGATGCTAAGCTTAGGGTGCAGATGAGAACTGAAATAAGCAAACTTCACCTTAATTTGGGTACTACTTTCATCTACGTTACACATGACCAAACAGAGGCTATGACAATGGGTACGCGGATTGTTGTTATGAAAGACGGGTTTATTCAACAGGTTGATAACCCTCAGTCTCTTTATGAAAGTCCGTGTAATATGTTTGTCGCCGGCTTCATCGGTAGTCCTCAAATAAACTTTTTTGATGCTGAACTATCAAAAGAGGGCGCAGACTATATCTTAAACTATAATAATAAATACAAGATGAAGGTTCCGGTTGCCAGAATACCAAAAGATGTTGATAAATATATTGGGAAAATAGTAGTAGTTGGTATTAGGCCGGAACACCTGCACGATGAAGAGGCTTATATTTCATCGATGCCCGATAGTGTTGTAGATGCAAATGTTGATGTAACTGAAATGATGGGTGCAGAAACATATTTGTATCTGGTAATTGATGGGACGCCTTTTACAGCAAGGGTTAACCCAAGAACTTTGGCAAAACCGGGCGACACTATAAAGATTTGCCTTGACATGAATAAAATTATGTTATTCGATAAAGACACGGAAAACGTAATTAAATAGTTTTTTCTATTAAATAAAAAGAGAGCGGCAGTGTTGCCGCTCTCTTTTAATTAGGTTTAGTATTAATTCTTTGTTGCAGTAATTTTACCGTCCTGCTCATCAATTTCTATTGTGTCGCCCTCTTTAATTGTTCCCTCTAACATTTGCTCGGCAAGATAGTCTTCAACTTTGCTTTGTATTGCGCGTCTGAGTGGGCGTGCGCCATAGGTTGGATCAAAACCCTCTTTTGTAAGCAACGATATTGCTTTATCGGTAAATGAAACATTGATGCCAGCTTCGTTTAACCGTTTTGATAACACTTTTAGCATATTTTTGGCGATATCTTTTATTTCATCTTCTGTAAGTGTGTGAAATACTATAAGGTCATCAACACGGTTTAAAAATTCCGGTTTAAAGGTGCGTTTCAGTTCTGCCATAAGGCTTGTTTTTATTTCTTCGTAGTTTTTCTTTTCATCGGTTGCAACACCAAATCCAAGCCGCTTGGTTTCGAATAAATTGCGTGCGCCTACATTGGAAGTCATAATAACAATGCTATTTCTAAAATCAACACGTCTGCCTTGGGCATCTGTTAAAATACCGTCCTCCAGTATCTGCAGAAGAATATTAAACACATCAGGGTGCGCCTTTTCAATTTCGTCAAACAATACAACCGAATAGGGTTTTCGGCGAATTTTTTCGGTCAGTTGCCCGCCCTCGTCATATCCGACATACCCCGGAGGTGAGCCAACAAGGCGAGAAACGGTATGCTTCTCCATGTATTCGCTCATATCAAGCCGTATAATAGCATCTTCATTGCCAAACATTGCTTCGGCAAGTGCTTTTGAAAGCTCTGTTTTCCCTACACCTGTCGGACCGAGGAATATGAACGAACCTGTAGGGCGTTTTGGGTCTTTCAGACCTACTCTGCCGCGGCGTATGGCTTTTGCTACTGCGCTTACCGCCTCATTTTGCCCTATTACACGTTTATGCAATATTTCCTCCATCTTTAACAGCCGTTCACTCTCTTCCTGCTCAAGCGTTTGCACAGGTATGCCTGTCCAGTTTGCCACAATATGTGCAATCTCTTCTGCACCGATAGAAATAGAAGCTTTTTGCTGACTGCTTGACCATTTTTCCTTATGCTTGTCCAACTCATCACGGAGTGTTTTTTCTTCGTCCCTCAATTTTGCGGCCTTTTCAAATTCTTGTTGCCTAATTGCCGATTCTTTGTCGTTACATATCTTTTGTATTTTTTCCTCTAATTTTTTTATATCCGGAGGTGCGATAAAACTCTTAAGGCGGACTTTTGAAGCTGCCTCATCCATAAGGTCGATCGCTTTGTCGGGTAAAAATCTGTCCGGAATATAGCGGACGGATAATTTCACCGCTTGCTCTATTGCTTCGTCAGTGATTTTAACTCTATGGTGCGCCTCGTATTTATCGCGCAGACCCTTTAGTATGGCAATCGCTTCTTCGTCGGTTGGCTCGTCTACCGTTATAGGCTGGAAACGCCGTTCTAAGGCAGAATCTTTTTCGATATATTTTCGATATTCGTCAAGTGTTGTTGCGCCTATGACCTGAATTTCGCCCCTAGCCAAAGATGGTTTTAAAATGTTTGCGGCATCTATTGCTCCTTCGGCAGCGCCTGCACCAATTAAGGTATGCAATTCGTCAATAAACAGTATTATATTAGTTGATTTAATCACTTCGTCTATCGCTTTTTTTAGCCTTTCTTCAAATTCACCGCGGTATTTTGTGCCTGCAACCATAGACGATAAATCGAGCGATAAAACCCTTTTACCTTTTAGCGTTTCGGGTAGTGTGCCGTCGGAAATTTTCTGTGCAAGGCCCTCGGCTATAGCTGTTTTACCTACGCCCGGTTCGCCGATTAGGCAAGGGTTGTTTTTGGTTCGACGAGAAAGTATTTGAATAACCCTGTCTATCTCTTTTGCTCTACCTATAACTGGGTCTATTTTCGCATCCTTGGCCAATTGGGTCAAATCCCTGCTGAACTGGTCAATAGTGGGTGTTGATGTTGCACCTGCGGCGGGCGCGGAGGCATTTGGTTGGGAAGGGTCTGCGTTGAAAATTTTTAGCAGTTCTTCGTACAACTTTTGCGGCTCAGCACCAAGTTCTATCATAATACGCATTGCAACGCTGTCACCCTCACGCAAAATTCCCATAAGCAAATGTTCTGTCCCTATATAATTGTGCCCCATCCTTTGCGCTTCGCTCCAGCCTAACTCAATTATTCGTTTTGTTCGCGGGGTCATCCCTATTGCCTGAATATCCACTTTGTCAGAGTTAACGCCTATTAGCTCCTCGATTTTACTTACAATTTTTTCGCTCGTTATCCCAAACGTCATAAGCGCTTTGGCGGCAACGCCGGTGCCCTGGCGCACAAGTCCCAAAAGGATATGCTCGCTGCCAATATATCCGTGTCCAAGTTTAAGTGCAGCTTCGTTTGCATGTTGTAATGCATTTTCTGCATGCTCGGTAAATCTGTTGTTAAATGCCATAATTTATCATTCCTCTCTGCTTTATTATTTTCTGCGGACTATATTCGCGCGTGTTTTATCCCTGTTTTGATGAGTGTTTTCAGTACATTTATCCGCTATGTGTGCCGGACCGGTAATAATAATAAGTTCGTTTATCAATTCTATCGGTACATTCGTTAATATACCAAGGTTAACCCCTAACCGCATATCAGATAAAAGTTTGTATGCTTCCTCCGAAGTGAGCATCCGCGCATTTTTAAGTATGCCGTATGACCTCCAAATTGTGTCCGCCAGTTTATTGCCGCTTTCTTTTTCCATTGTTTCTTGCATGTTGCGCTCTTTTTCTGCAACCATTTTAACAAGTTCATGCAATCTTTTTACGGAATCTTGCTCATCAATACCAAGGGTTATTTGATTTGATATTTGATACATATTTCCCTTTGCCTTTGTACCCTCGCCGTATACCCCGCGCACTGTCATTCCCAATTTGCCAACAGTAGCAAGCAACGTATCAATGTATCCGGTATAAGTTATCGCCGGCAGATGGAGCATACATGATGCCCTAAGTCCGGTACCTGTATTTGTGGGACAGCATGTGGCATATCCAAAACGGGGGTTGAAACTGAAATCAAGCGTTTCTTCGAGAACATCATCTGTTTTATCGGCAAGACTAAACGCTTCGGATAAATTTAGCCCAGGTTTCATACATTGTATCCTGATGTGGTCTTCCTCCCCCAACAAAATGCTTGTCTGTTCGTCATCTGAAAGTAAAACGGCTTTATTTTTCGTATCATTAAGCATTTCCGGGCTTATCAGATGGCATTCCAGAAGCATTTGCCTTTTTGTTGCGGGTGTAGTTTCCATCGAAAGATATTTTAGCTTTAGCGGCTGTGACGCTTTTTTACATTTTTCTAGCACCTCTTTGCTTTGAATGTCGGATAAGGCATTTGCAAAGGGGTAGCCTTTAATATTTCGTGCAAGCCGTATTCGGGAGCTTATTACCACATCACCATCGGGACCTGAAGCAACATACCATTTCATGCCTGTTCGCCTCCTTCAAGCAATCTGATTTGGTCGCGTATTGCCGCAGCTTCTTCAAAATTTTCTGAGGCTATTGCATCCGCTAATTGTTTTTTTAATTTTGTGATTTTGCTTACACCATCACCGGTGCGTTTAGGAACTTTGCCGATATGTCGGTCGCTCCCATGTATGCGTTTTAGAGGGTCGATTAGTTGTTGACTGAACGCTTCATAACATTCGGCACAGCCAAGCTTGCCTGTTTGGGAAAAAACATCAAGAGTTGTGTTGCAAAAGTTGCATTTGGCGATGGGTAGGGCGGCTTCACCGCCTAATAAGCTGTTTATAATGTCACTTACCGTAATATCGAAACTTTTTATGGGTGCAAATTGTTTTTGGGCTAACGGTGCGCATTTTTCGCACAAATGCATTTCCATTTTTACTCCGTTTATAACTTTTACAAAATGTACTGTCGCTTGTTTTTCCTTGCAATTATTACATAACATAATATTCGTATCCTTTCTGCTCACATAATTCGTTATTACTGGCACCACACACATATCGTGAGCAGGATATGGTGTGAATAATATCGCTGGACAGTGTACTAATATAGATACAGCAGCATGTTTTTTAATATTTTTGCACGCAATTTATCAGTGTGTATACCGGTGTTTATGAGGGTCTTATCACTAATAGCCGCTTTTATGATTTGGTGTTCCCTTTTTGTTATTGCACCGTTTTCAACGCAACCGTTTATAAAAGTAGTGGCTTGTTTAAAAGTAATTGATTCCCCAATTGCACCAACGATATGCATGATATAATCAGGTTGCTCAAGGCGCATCTTGGTTATTCGTATAAACCCGCTGCCGCCTCTGCGGCTTTCAATAATGTACCCATGATCGCTTGTAAAACGCGTTGATATGACATAATTAATGTGAGACGGTGAACATCCGAACTGGTTAGCCAATTCGTTTCGTTGAATATCAATTGTTTCACCCTCGGCAAACATAAGCATTTGTTTTATAAAGTTTTCTATCATTTCACTGACTTTTGACAAAAGAAACACCGCCTGTTGACTTTGACCTTCTTTGACCTTTGATAATATTATACCATCCTTTTTTATTTAATGCAATACTTTTTTAAAAAAATGTGAAAAAATTTTTGTTGAAATATTAATAGGGTTAGTATAAATAGTTGATAACATAAATTATTTCAAAAACAAATAATATAATACTTGCATATTTATGCAAACGGGTGTATAATGTTGCTAATTAATTGTTAAGGTGGTTGGATACTATGAACTTAGAAGATATTGTGTCATTGGACAAAAAGTATTATATGAACACTTTTGGGGAAAGGACGCAAGTTTGTTTTGAACGGGGTGAGGGTTTATATTTATACACTGAGGATAATAAAAGATATGCGGACTTTTTAGGCGGCATTGCGGTAAATGCATTGGGGCACTGTAACCCTAAAGTCAAGGCCGCTTTGCATGATCAGATTGACAAGTTAATTCATACATCTAATCTTTATTATATAAAAAATCAGACACTACTTGCACAAAAGCTGATTGAACTTTCGTGTGCGGATAAAGTATTTTTCTCTAACAGCGGTGCAGAGGCAAACGAAGCCGCATTAAAACTTGCAAGGCTCTATTTCTATAAAAAGGGGCAACCGCATAAAAACGAGGTTATTACCCTAAAAAACTCCTTTCACGGGCGTACGCTTGCGACGATTGCTGCGACGGGGCAAGAAAAATATCAGAATCCATACAAGCCGCTGATGCCGACTTTTAAATATGTTGGGCTCAATGATTTTGAGGGATTGAACAATGCAATAAGCGAAAACACTTGTGCAATTATGCTTGAGCCGATACAGGGAGAACATGGTGTTTTTGAGCTTGAACCCGAATATGCATCCAAAGTAAGGACACTTTGTAATGAAAAGGGAATACTGTTGATTTTCGATGAGATACAAACGGGCATGGGGCGTACAGGAAAAATGTTTTGTTACGAGCATTTTAACATACATCCGGATATATTTACGCTCGCAAAGGCGCTTGGTGCAGGTGTGCCGATAGGTGCGGTTTGTGCTAAAGACTTTTGCTGTGCATTCGGGCAAGGGGATCATGGCAGTACTTTTGGTGGAAATCCCTTAGCTTGTCGGGCAGCGCTTGCTGTGCTTGAATGCTTTGAATCAGATGGAGTTGTCCAAAACAGTGCAAAAATGGGCTCGTATTTTATTGAAACATTAAAAGCACTTTGTTCTGATAGAATAAAGCAATTAAGGGGCAAAGGGCTTATGATTGGTATAGAGCTTAAAGACGGTGCAAAGGATGTCGTTAAAAAGATGTTCGAAAGAGGATATTTATGCGGTGTTGTAGGCGATACCATACGTTTATTACCGCCACTAATAATAACAAAGACGGATATCGACTTATTTGTAAAAACATTTGCGGAGGTGTTGGAATAATATGAAACATTTATTAAAAATATCAGACTTAACCGAAACAGAATTTACCAATTTAATGAGCTTAACTCAAAAGCTAAAAACAGAAAATAAAAAGGGTGTTGACCATAAATTATTAAACGGAAAAACACTCGGCATGATTTTTGCAAAATCGTCTACCCGAACAAGGGTATCTTTTGAGGTGGGAATGCACCAACTCGGAGGTTACTCATTATTTTTGAGTTCTGCCGACATTCAATTAGGCAGAGGAGAGACGATATATGATACCGCCAATGTTTTATCAAGGTATTTAGATGCCATTATGATACGGACTTTTAAACAAAGCGATGTTGAGGAATTGGCAAGCTGCGGTACAATACCGGTTATAAACGGTCTGACAGATGAACATCATCCGTGTCAAGCCCTTGCTGATTTATTTACAATATACGAGCAAAAAGGTTGCTTAACAGGTGTAAAGCTTGCGTATGTCGGCGATGGTAATAATGTAGCCCATTCGCTTGCAGAGGCATGTGCAATTGCCGGTGTGAATTTTTCTGTTGCAACACCAAAGGGATATGAATGCGATGCGGAAATTATTGATAGGGCGGAGCAAAGGGCTCGTAAAAACGGTTCAAGAATAATGGTAACAACCGACCCGCAAGAGGCGGTTGCAAATGCGGATGTGGTATATACCGATACATGGGTAAGTATGGGTCAAGAGGACGAGAAAAAAGAAAGAGTAGGGGTGTTTATGCCTTATCAGGTTAATAAAAAGCTGTTTTCCCAAGCTAAACCGGATGCGGTCTTTTTACACTGTCTGCCCGCATACAGAGGTTTAGAAATGACTGAAGATATAATCGATGCGCCCTTTTCGGTTGTGTTTGACCAAGCCGAAAACCGGCTGCATGCCCAAAAGGCAGTTATGGTAAGGCTGATGTCGGCACAATGAAAGATATACTAATTAAAAGGGCGGAATTAGACGATGCACAGGCGATAATGCAAGTCACAAAAGAGGCGTTCGAATGGTATGCAAAGGCCTCCGGCGCAAAAGAAACGGATGCCCAAAATGAAGACTGCGATACGGTGAAATATGATATACAAAACAAATATGTATATTGTGCATATTTAAACGGTATACTTATAGGCAGTTTAAGAGTTGAGATAAACGATACAGAACAAAGTGCATATCTAAGCCGTTTTGGTGTTTTGACCGAATACAGAAACCTCGGCGTGGGCAAGAGACTAATATTTGCGGTAGACAGCAAAATGGAGCAATTAGGTGTGGAAAAGCTTTATTTACACACTTCCACAAATATAAGCTCCCTTATGACTTTTTATAAAAATGCAGGCTTTTTAGTGCATTCTGTATCAAAAGAAAGAGGATACCCAAGGGCATTGCTCGTGAAACGGTATAAAATCGAGGATTAGTTTAGTATTAGTATTATATTATGAAATATAAATATGGTTACAGGGGGAGTCAAATGAAAAAGCTTAGTAAAAACAATGTATATTGGGTAGGAAAAATCGATTGGGAACTAAAAACATTTCATGGTGCTGATTATTCCATCAACCACGGCTCAAGCCAAAATGCATATTTAATCAGAGAAGAAAAAACAGTGCTTATTGATACTGTATGGAAGCCGAATTCAACAGAATTTTTAGATAATTTAAGGCAAGAAGTTAATTTGGACGAAATAGATTTTATTGTTGCTAACCATGGCGAAATTGACCATAGTGGTTCATTGCCCGAGCTAATGAAACTGATACCGGATACGCCGATATACTGTACTGCCAATGCCGTAAAATCTTTAGTGGGACAATATCATCATCCTGAATGGAACTTTAAAGTAGTTAAAACCGGAGACAGTGTAGATATAGGTAACTCGAAGAAACTCATTTTTGTAGAAATGCCGATGCTGCACTGGCCCGACAGCATGGCAACTTATTTAACGCAAGATAATATTTTGTTTTCAAATGATGCGTTCGGGCAACATTTTGCTGTAGAAGAATTGTTTAATGACAAGGCAGACCAGTGCCTGCTCTATGAGGAAGCGTTAAAATATTATGTAAATATTTTAAACCCTTTTTCACCTATTGTAAAAAAGAAAATAGACCAGATTATAGAATTAAACCTACCTATTGACATTATCGCCACAAGCCATGGTGTGATTTGGCGCGATAACCCGATGCAAATTGTAGAAAAGTATTACGAGTGGTCGCAAAATTATCAAGAAAATCAAGTTACAATAGTTTCTGATTCGATGTGGGATGGGACAAGAAAAATAGCACACAAAATTTGCGCCGAAGTTTCAAAACTGTTTCCGGATACAAAAGTAAAGGTGTTCCACATTTCAAAGCACGATAAAAATGATATTATGACAGAGGTGTTTAAGTCGAAGGCCATTGCTGTTGGATCACCGACGGTAAATCAAAATATTTTGTCATCGGTAGGGGGCTGGCTTGACTTTTTAAAAGAGCTGAAATTTAAAAACAAAAAGGCGGCTGTTTTTGGTTGCTATGGTTGGAGTGGTGAGTGCACCAAGATATTAAAGGAACGGCTTGCAGATGCCGGCTTTAATGTTGCCGAGCTAGAAATAAGATGTAGTTGGAACCCGGATAGTGATGT
>JAAZFB010000035.1 GCA_012511915.1 Clostridiaceae bacterium | reverse complement strand
GGGAAAGAGTGGACGAAGCCCACAAAATCATTGAAACCTTCAAAGATGATTTTAAGGACCTGCGACATAAGGAGAGCAAATTGACCATGGACGAGTTGTTCAAGTTGTTTGACGAAGATTTCAATGCCTTTAACTCCCCCATTGATCTTCAGACAAACGAACTGAAAAACGAGAAGGAGTATTTTTCAAGGTTTGATTCTGCAAGAGATAGACTCAATCAGATTGAAGAGATTATGGAGGAGTATGCGAATACTGTTTATGAAGCAAATCTCTCGTTTACAAACAGCTCAAAAATATTCATGGGGGCAATTCTGGCATTTGTTTTTCTGCTTACAATAATCCTATGTACAATCATAATACGCAGTATAAACAAGCGTACCCAAAAAGCTCTTGAGCTTATACAGAAGACTGCATCAACTGACTTGAGCAATGATGATAGTTTTAACATGTTTGACCATGAAAAAGACGAATTGGCCATTATAATACAAAAAGAAAAAACAGCACGAGGAACACTTAGGGAAATTATAAACACTGTTACTGTTGAATCCGATGGACTTAGAAATTCAGTTGATACCGTCAATGGAGATGTAAATAAACTAAAAACGAACATAGAGAGTGTATCCGCAACCACAGAGGAACTCTCGGCAGTAATGGAGGAAACCGCAGCATCAACCCAGGAAATGAGCGCGGCTTCTACAGAAATTGAAAGTGCTGTTGAATCTATAGCCGTAAAAGCAGATGAAGGCGCCGAGACTGCAAGACAGATCCATTTAAGAGCTGATGAATTAAAGAACAGCTTTCAGAAGTCATACAATAGTACAAACAATATATTCACTAGTGTAAAAGAACGACTAGAAAGGACACTTGAAGAGTCCAAGGCAGTACAACAGATAAATGTACTGGCGGAATCAATATTGCAGATAACCTCGCAGACTAATCTTCTTGCTTTGAATGCCGCAATCGAAGCGGCAAGAGCCGGAGAAGCCGGAAAAGGATTTGCTGTGGTTGCTGATGAAATCAGAAAGCTGGCAGAAGACTCAAAAACAGCTGTCGTCAAAATACAGGATGCAGCTAATACGGTTATAACCGCTGTTAGCAACCTTACAGAAGATTCCAATACATTACTTCAATTTGTATCAAACGACGTAACGAATGATTACAGAACCATGCTTGACGGAACTGATCAATACAATGAAGATGCAGAAAAAATAAATGATCTTGTAAATGACCTTAGCGCTACCACCGAGCAGCTTTTGACATCCATAAACAATATGAGCAAAGTGATATCCGAGGTCACGCAGGCAACAAATGAAGGAGCCTCTGGAACCACCGATATTGCAGAAAAGGCGACTGATCTTGTAGACAATATGGTTTCTGTAAGTAATGAAATGCAGGGCGTGAAAAGTAGCGCCGACAAGCTGGAGTATACGATAGCAAAGTTTAAGTTCTAAACATAAAAAGAGACTGTTGCAGCCACAACAGCCTCGTAGTTAAAACGAGGCTGTAAAAAATTCGTGTATGAGAGATATGAAATACTCCTTTCTGGCAAAACTCAGCAATGAGAACCAGAAGGGAGTTTTTATATGAGTGCATAAAACTTTCAATTATATTATCATCTAGACCATCCAATATAGAAGCAAATGCAGGAACTGATTTCATAGCTTTTAAATACTGCTCATCATTATTCCTTATCTAATGCTCTACTTTCATGGGTTATAGTGTTTTTCAAGCCTGTTTCTTTATGCTTTTATGCAAGGCTAGATTTTCAATTTCATAAAACCTACGGTAAATGGCAAATGGTCAAACCGCTTCACTCCAATAT
>JAAZFB010000373.1 GCA_012511915.1 Clostridiaceae bacterium | reverse complement strand
TGCTTAAGCTGCACAGGGATAAGCGGATGCGTGGAATGCCTGATTCCGAGTACAATGCACGGATACAGGAGTACAGCAGGCGCATGGGAGAGATTGAGAAACAGCGGAGCAAGCTTAAAAATACAGCAGACCGATACAGCGAGGTCAAGGCTTGCCTTGATGCATTTGAAGGAAATATACAGAGCGGTGATATATTGGATGTGGGGGATGGGCTGGTTATGAAGGCGCTGGTGGATAGGGTGATTATTTGGAAAGGTAGAATTGAAATAAGGTTTAAATGCGGTGTGGGGGTTGAGAAGAGGATTACCGATGAACAACGAAAAACGACGAACAAATATAGTCCGTCGTTTTAATCGTATAAGCTAAAGTAAGCGTTGGAAAGATTTTAGTATTTGAAAAGTATTATAAATGAGATTTTGGTTGCTTCTGCTTACATGAAATTTGTTCATAACTGACGAGGTGAGTATCATAAATGCTATCTTAAAAATTTTGAAACATAACTTAAGTATTCTCCAAACTCAAAAATATTAATTTCGGGTTTTTTACCTCCAGATTTAATATGTGATTTAAGGTCAATTAGAAACTGACGATTTATGGTCATGTTTCTGAGGCAGGTGTATTGGTTTGCGGGTATGCGTGTATTTTCGCATAGCTTTATCAGCTTATCACGCTCAAGAATAAGGCGATGAAGCTCGGATTCGAACTTGGAGATTTCAATAGTACCTTCATTATATTCTTTAGCGCACTCATAAACCGTTAGGAACTCATCAGCCAATACCTTATAAGTTAAAGCAATTAACTTCCATATTTCACAAATATTGGATGAATTAAGACTATTAAAATAATTATATACCGAGGATGCTTTGTCGATAATGTCCCTAAGATAGGGCAGATATTTTTCTTCGTCATCGCGCATACCGCGAAATTGCTTTGCCGGGTAGTCCTGCGGGTATTCTGTGTTTTTGAATAAATAGCTACTTGTATAGTATTCAAAGAAAGCTTCGGTTGATTGATTTTCGTATACCGTCCTTCCATAAAAGAAAGCGCAGTATTTAACTCTTCTGATGCATTAGTGCAATCCTCCGGAAATGCGGATAATGAATATCTTGCATGAAAGCCCTTGTTATCATCCAATGTTTCTGTATTCCAAGCACACTCGGCGAACAGTTTATAATTATAATCGTAACAGTATTCAAAGGAGCTGTATGCGACTATTCCTTCGAAATCCAGATGCTTTGCGATTTCAGCGCAAGAATAAATATTTTCATTAGCATGTGTTGGCATGTTCCAATGATAATATCCGGTAAAGGGCTTGATGATGCTTCTGAAAAGATTGTTTACCTCGTTAGCCCTGCCCTCAAACAGCTTTTCTTTTCTGGCATAACTCCACCAGTCTATTATAATAACGTCATATACACCTTCTCTTTTTAGTCTGTCGGCAAATTGTTTATTTAAAAGGTTGTAGGAGAAAAGCATATCATGATAGATATATATATTCTTTATGCCTTTTTGTTTTAAATGCTTTGCTATCCTTATTAAATATTCGACAAGAATATCACCCTGTTCCTTATCCCGACATTTTTCGCATTTACAGAAAGGAGAGGTTTCTTTTTGCAAATCGTCTTTATTGACCCCGACGACCTTCCAAATCTCGTCCAAACCGATTTCAAAAGAATAAATCCCGTTGGGTTTAAGATAGCGCTCAATAATCTCATCGTATATATCAAACATTATTTCATATGTTTTTCCATTGTTCGTACAAAAGCCTGTCTTCGAGTATTCGCCGTGTTCATCAACCGCAGAAATCTCGGGGAAAACACGCGGGAGCAGGGTGTTGTGCCCAAGGCTATTAAAGAATGCAATTACTTCAATGTTTTTCTTTTTACCGTATGCAATTATTTCGCTGAAAAAATCGCCTTCAAACATGGTGGGTAGCACATTCTTTTTATATACCCATTTTCGCTGATCAACAGAATAGTATTTTATATTCCGAGGGGTTTGCAACTTGGGATATTTTTTTATGGGTATGTAGAGATATTCGGCAAATTCACCGTCATATTGTCGCGACCAACAGCCGTAAAGCCCTACCATAATCGTGTTTATTTTCATTGCGGAAAGATAATCAAGCGCATTTTCCCAATCCTCAAGCGTCATAAAATCGCTACCGTAACGGCACTCTAAATAGTGTCCGCGTTTTTCGAAGGACGGATAGTCTAAGATATAGCCGCCTGGCAGAAAAATTTCGGAGTCTTCCGTAAAAATCAGTTGTGTGAAAGACACTGCGGCGTAATAAGCGACGGCCTCATCGAAACCACATAGCGTTGCGTTTTTGTCTGTGATGACGATATAATACGCTTCCTTCTTATCCTTACAGGTGGTAAAATTCGAGTCTGACGCATCGATTTTTAGAGTGATTAAGTATTTACCACAGGGGGCAACGACAGAGGTT
Organism: Clostridiaceae bacterium; assembly: GCA_012511915.1. Lineage (GTDB taxonomy): Bacteria > Bacillota > Clostridia > Monoglobales > Firm-18 > JAAZFB01. Next base: position 340 of record JAAZFB010000373.1, on the reverse strand, counting down.
TTTTCTTCAAATGTTTTTAAAAGATACCTCACGGCTTCGTTGAACACTACACCTTTGCCGGTATGTTCAAATCTAAACATCGGAGAAGAAATGCTGCCGATCCTAATTGCTTTTTTATTTTCTTTAATATGAACGGGGCGCGGAATGATGGTGTTTATTAAATCAATCAATTATGTTCCTCCTAAGTAATAATGCTTATAGTCCTATGATAATAATGCTTGCTACCGCAAGGATTTGTTTTTGATATTTACATCTTGGCATCTGTCTAAAAAATACCAAAATCTATTAACGCCAGCCTGTTATCCTTCTAATAATAGGCCACGCGTCGTCTGCATAGAAT
>JAAZFB010000372.1 GCA_012511915.1 Clostridiaceae bacterium | reverse complement strand
CGAGGCCTGCAAATAAAACTGAGTGTTCACCCACAATGGTACCGCCCCTTACTGCATGGATACCGATTTCGGTGGGTTTGCGTTTTTTCCTCACGGAATGACGATCGTAAATATATTCGCTTGGCGTTGTAAGTGCGGCAGATACGGCATCTGCAATAGCAAGTGCGGTACCGCTTGGCGCATCTACCTTTTGATTATGGTGTTTTTCTATTATTTCTATGTCAAAAGAACCCTCCAACAATTTTGCTGCTTTTGTAACAAGGTCTATTAGCAAGTTGATGCCAAGTGACATATTTGCCGAAAAAAACACCGGTACCTTTTTAGCAGCCGAATTTATTTGGCTTATTTGAGCTGTTGAGAGCCCGGTTGTGGCAATTACTATAGGTGTTTTTTTATCCACTGCGTAATCGAGTAAACCCTCAAGACAAGAAGGGTGCGAAAAATCTATTATTACATCACCCGTCTTGGTGAGCTTTTGGGGTGAGTTAAAAACCGGAAAACCTACTTGTGGGTTTTGTCGAATGTCAATACCGCATACAATGTCAATATCGTTTGCGCCTTGTATTATTCGGGAAACTACCCCTCCCATTTTACCGCTGCAACCACTTAAAATAACATTAATCATTTGTATATCGCACATCCTTTGCCGCCGAAGGATTGGCGTGATTGAATTTAGTATTACATCATACCGAGGGCATTAATTTATCAGTTGATGATTTTTCAACGCCATAATTAAGACGTTCAGATTTTTCTCTTCCATATCACAAAGAGGCATACGTAATTTGCCGACATTAAAGCCCATTAGGTTCATTGCAGTTTTTACCGGAATGGGGTTGACTTCGCAAAATATAGCGTTTATAACATCCAACAATTCAAGTTGCAGTTTTCTGCTGCCGATAATATCACCATCAAAAAACTTTTGTGTCATATCATGTGTTTGTTTTGGCAATATGTTTGCAACAACTGATATTACACCAATGCCGCCAAGGGACAGAAGCGGCACAATCATATCATCGTTGCCCGAATATATATTCAGGGAATCGCCGCAGCTTTTTGCAATACTTGCAACAAAAGAAATGTTGCCGCTTGCCTCTTTAATTGCGTTTATGTTTGGATGTTCCGCAAGCTTTGCGACAGTGTCGACATTAATATTAAGACCTGTCCTTGAAGGGACATTATATAAAATTATCGGTATGTTAACATTGTCGGCGTGTAGCATATAATGCTTTATCAAGCCGGCTTGCGTGGTTTTATTATAATATGGAGTAACAAGCAACAGTGAATCGGCGCCTAACTTTTCTGCCTCTTTGCTAAGCTCCAAGCCGTGTCTTGTATCGTTGCTGCCGGTGCCGGCGATTACAGGCACTCTTTTATCTACCTTTTTGACTGTATACTCAATACAGCTAAGATGTTCTTTATCGTCCATGGTTGATGCTTCGCCGGTGGTGCCGCATATTATTATGGCATCTGTATTATTTTGTATTTGAAACTCTATAAGTTCACCAAGTTTATTAAAATCTACGCCATCATCCGTAAAGGGAGTAACAATTGCAACCCCCGACCCTTTAAAAACCGGTATTTTTTTGTTATTGGTACTCATCATAATAGTCTCCATTCATTTTTATTATTTACCGCTATTGGGTATATAATCTTCGGCGCACAATAGCTCTGCCATTAGTATCGCCCCTCCGGCTGCGCCCCGAATAGTGTTATGCGAAAGGCCGACAAATTTTATATCGTATTGATTGTCATGGCGCAGTCTTCCAAGGCTTATTGCCATACCACCCTCTAAATTTCTTTCTGATTTGGTTTGCGGGAAGCTGTTGTCATCAAAATAATGCAAAAACTGTTTTGGTGCTGAGGGTAGATTTAACTGTTGGGGTCTGCCTTTAAAGTTTTCCCAGATTTGTATTATTTCTTTAATTTCAGGCTTTACTTTAAAACGAGCAAAAACAGTTGCGAGATGACCGTCCGAAACAGGTACCCTTACACATTGTGATGTAAAACAAAGTGATTTATTGTTAATTATTTTGCCGTTTTCTATTGTTCCAAAAATTTTTAACGGTTCGTTTTCGGATTTTTCTTCTTCTCCGCCTATATAAGGAATTACATTATCAATCATTTCCGGCCATGTTTCAAAGGTTTTGCCTGCTCCGGATATTGCTTGGTATGTGCAGCAAAGCACATCTTGTAAACCGAATTTATTTAAAGGATATAATGCAGGCACATAACTTTGCAGACTGCAATTTGATTTAACCGCTATAAACCCGGTTTTTGTGCCAAGACGGCGACGTTGGAAATCAATAACTTTAACATGGTTTGAGTTAAGCTCGGGTATTATCATCGGCACATCAGGTGTGCTTCTGTGCGCGCTGTTATTGGAAATAACAGGACATTCGAGTTTTGCATAACGCTCTTCCAATGCTTTTGTTTCATCTTTGTTCATATCAACGGCACAAAAGACGAAATCAACTTGCTCCGCAATCGTTTCGGCATCGGCAACAGCATCATACACCATCATGTCATTAATCGCAGGGGGTATTGGGGTTGGCATACTCCATCTGCCGCCTACCGCTTCACAGTATTTTTTTTGAGCAGACCGGCTGCTGGCTGCAACAATAACTATATCAAACCATTTATGATTTTCCAATAGCGAAATAAAACGCTGTCCCACCATACCGGTTGCGCCTATAATAGCTACTTTGTATTTGTTCATAATTATGCCTCCGTAGTATATATAAAGAATTATAATCAATTTTACCACCTTAGAGGGTTAGTGTCAAATACTTTTGACATGAAATTGTAAGTGGCAATTTGAACTCTTTTGTGTTAAAATTCTATTAGGTGTCGATTTGGGGGTGATTTTTTTGAAAAAACACATAATTTGTTTGGCTTTTTTCTTGTTGTCTATAGTTAATGTATATGCCGATTTGCCCGATAAAATACGTGTTGGGCTGTATTATGGCACCAATGCACCGCAAAGTGTAACTGTACATACTGACAATAAAGATACAACTATAATAAATGCGGATATACCCAAAGAGGGTATCTTGTTTGCCGGTGAAGACGAAGACATAATAAAAGTCAACGGAAAGCCGTACAAAGGCGAGATATTTATAACAAAGGACGAAGCGGGCAACATGACGGTCATTAATGAAGTGGAAATTGACGAGTATGTTTCATCCGTTATCGCAAAAGAAATGTCTTCGAGTTTTGAACCGGAAGCGTTAAAGGCACAGGCGGTGTACGCAAGAACATACGCAGTCGTAAATGTAGGGAAGCATCCGTTGTTTGATGTATGTGCAACCAATCATTGCCAAGTATATTGCGGCGCCGCAAGCGGGGACGAAAAAACGGATGTTGCCGCAAAACAGACAACGGGTGAGATACTTACATATCAAGGCAAGCCGGCACAAACGGTATACTTTGCAACAAGCGGTGGCCATACCGAGAGCGCAAAATTTATTTGGGGTACGGATACGCCTTATTTAACTGCCGTATCGGATAAATATGAAAGCCAAAACTGCTATTTATATAATTGGGAAAAAGAGATTTCCCCCGGGCAGATAACGGATATTATGTCGGCAAAGGGGTATGATGTGGGGAATGTCAGACAAATTGACGTTTTAGAGCAGACTGATAACGGTGTAGTGTATAAACTCAGAATTGTCGGCGATACCGGTGAAAAAACAATAACAAACGAATGGTGTAGAATATTGTTTGGTGGTTTGTTGCCAAGCCAGGCATATTCTGTGTCACATAATTCGGGCGTTTTGTTGACAACATATTCCGGTCCGGCTTATTCAGGCAAAGTGAGTATTTTATCAGCCGACGGTCAAAATAAACATAACGAGGAACAGTTATATATTATGGGCGGGGATTCAAGCAGTATAATTCAGACACCGAAACCGTCAGATAGCTTTGTTTTCAGCGGACGTGGCAACGGTCATCTAGTGGGTATGAGCCAAAACGGTGCTAACGGTATGGCATTGGCCGGCTTTACATATGAGCAAATACTGTTGCACTATTATTCAGGAACGGAGATTTCAAAGATTGGACACTAAGGATTTCAGTTATAGCTTGCCGGATAGTCTAATTGCGCAAACCCCAATTGCACAAAGGGATATGTCACGGCTTATGCTGTTAAACAAAAAGACCGGTGAGGTGGGGCATGACATTTTTAAAAATATCGTAAACCATATTAGTACGGGTGATTGTCTTGTGTTAAACGACACCAAGGTTATACCAGCACGTGTGTTTGGGGTAAAGAAAGACACCGGCGCAATAGTTGAATTTCTGCTGTTGAACAGAATAGAAAAGGATATTTGGGAAGTCATATT
>JAAZFB010000371.1 GCA_012511915.1 Clostridiaceae bacterium | reverse complement strand
GGAGAGCTTTTCATAAGCGAAAATACAGTAAAGTACTATGTAAAAAACATTTATTCAAAATTTAACATTCAGAGCCGGGCAGAACTCATTGATATAGTAATGGAAAAAGAAACCCGTTAGTATTATAAAATAATATATTAGCCTAAAAATATAATAGTTTGAATGATAAAAGGTTTAAGTCCAATAAAAAGGATGGTTTTCCTAGTAAGAAGTATACTTAAGAAAACCATCCTTTTTTCTAATAAGTAAAGGCTATGGAGTCTTTGGGTGTATCCCTGTCTTTTTTATTTAATCCCAGCCTACGCATACAGGCATTTTGAGCCTTTGATAATAAATATTTTTGGACGCCTCCGGATAGAAATATTGAGTATCGTCTACAACCCACATATTATCCTCTGATGCCAGATACTCATTAGGTGACGGAAAATGTCCGCGTATTTCAAAGTGAGTAAAATCATTGCCCAGATATCCGTTTTTAAAATACATATTATCGAATTCCAGGTATCCGATGCCGGAACCGTCAGGGTATCGGGATGGTGCTGCTCCATCATTCCCGTTAGGCCAGCTGGCATATGGTGTCAGATAAACCCTTAATTCCCTTTTTTCTCCCGGTTGAAGCTCCGGTATCTTCACTCCTTTAACGGGTTTAAAAATATCGTATATTGCTTTTTCATTTTCATTATATTTTACGGTTTTTCCGTTTAGATCGTAGACAAAGTATTCATAATATTGGCTGGCATTTTTTATTGCCGTGCTTGAACCGGCTGTAGTTTTAGCCCAATTTACATGAGCTAAAATCAGCCCATTACTATTTGCTGAAGCAATCATATTGCTCCTATTAAACTCAAAGGTAACATCCAAATTAAAGCTGCCGGCAATTGAAGGTACGCTTGCATCATTATAGACCTCTATATCCACATAGGCGGGACGATACAGGCAGTTTGGATCTATCTTTAAAAACGGTGCTTCCACAGGATTATAATCAGAAGTATAAGCCGCTTCCTTCATTGCGTTTTCTACTTCATTTTCGATTTTCTTCACTATATCCTTGTTTGCCTCTGTTACCGGAATTCCTGCCTCTGTGAGGGCAACGGATACCAGATAATCTATACCCGATTCAAAGAGTTGATCAAAATTAGGCAGAGTCGGTGGTATGCCCAGACACATTAATCCGTAGTTCAGCAAACCTTCCATGGCTTTTTTGAACTCATCTTTTAATGATTCTATAGGACAAAGCTTGACTGCCAGTTCCACAAGCTTAACTTTTAACTTTTCATAGGTTGCACTGACCCAGTTCACATAAATTTTCACTACATTCACCAAATCCTCGAAAAATCCGCTGACCATATCCCATAGCTGCTCATACCATGCTTTTTGTTTTTCCTCCGGCGGCGGGAAATATACTGCTGTTCCTACAGAAAGTACCTTTGGTATAATTTCCTTCTCGTATTGCTCCTTGGTATGATTCGGGTAATTCTTGCCAAGGGCAGTGCTATTATATTTATAATAGGATTTTAGCACTTCTCCGGTGGCACTCTTATATTTACCCACTATTTCATCAGCTTTAGGCTCTTGGAATACATAATAGTGATGCAGATAATCATTCTTCTGCCACTGTGCCGGTGTATAGCTTTTTATCCGCACTCCGGGAGTTGTAACATTTAATTTAACTGTAGGAGGGGCTTGCGGAAAATATACCTGTATAGTGGATTCACTCAGTCCATACTTGACATTAACCGTATCCGTATATATGGCATCAAATTGTCCCGGATTTATTGAAGGCTTCAATGCCACCCCTCTTACATAGTAGTCTGCATAATCTCCCTCTTTTAACTCTGAAGCTTTCTTCCCGAATTCTTTAAAGTCTATAGCTACCGTTGCCGGATAGGTTTCATCGTAATATACATATCCTCCTCTTCTGCTATAGATTTCAGTAGGCAAATCATGGCTTTCCTCAAAAACTAAATCCGGAGTATCAGGCCAAGAGCCGCCTTTTGCAGGAAATTTTTTTGTTGAAACCTGTATTATCAAATGCTTATATTCATCTTTTAAATTATGAAAGTGAAAGAAATTAAAGCCGCTATTTGTAACAAGGGAATAGGCAATATTTCTTTTCGCCGGAGTTCCCGGAACATGGAACTCACCGCTTATACGTAGCTTTTGATTATCAGGGCTGGACCAAAGTTCCAATTCAGCCTTGACAGCCCCATTGGGATTACCTGACATAACCCTTTGTCCGTACACAACTTCTATACCCTCACCAGGGTCACCTATTGCCTGGCCTAAAGTAGTGACAGGCACAGCCCGCACATAAAAAATAGTTTGTTTTTGAGGTATTGGCTTATAATTCTTTGCCACAGCAGTGATATCAGGTATTTTTGTACTTGAAACAAGACCTGTAGATACACCCAACTTTAGGTTTGCAAAATCTATTTGAAATTCAGTTGAAGTCGCGGACACTTCACCGGAGCCTACCAAACCTATGGGGTTTTTCCAATTACCGTCAAATCCATTAAAAGGTGCTGTAGAAACTTGCCAGATAACCTTTTTTGCCCCTGCTACATTATCCAGTTTAAAAGCAAACCACCGCTTCTGATTGCCTTCCACATCAATAAATGCGGAGCGTGACGCCCTTGTATATATAGCACCTTCTGCTCTTATTGGAAGAATAGGCTTAAGTCTCTCAATCAAAGAAGGAAATTTCAAGGATGTATCTTCTTCAAAAGGCAGATTAGGGATTGTGATTTCCTTTATAGGCACCTTCGGTATTGTTGTTTCAATCTTAGATGGAAGGTTTACTTCCTTGACTTCTTGTATTTCAGGTAATTTGAATGCCCCATAGTCCATGGTCAAGGATGCATAGTCTTTTGAAACAATATTTGCTTGAGGTTTTACATTAGGTTTTTCATCTGTTGTGGAAACAAAAAGCTGAAGCTTGGTATCATAGTTCAAGAAAGCTAAATTTTCCTCAGGTACGACTTCACGGAACTTTTTCTCCTCCTTAGTAAAATCCCTTACTTTGTCTCCCGATGGAAATACAAATTTCACTCCGCCGCTTGGTGATACTGTAAAATTGTTGATTAGGCCGACGGAAACCGGGATTCCATCCTTACTTAAGTCCTCGCTGTCTTTATCCATATATTGTTCATAGGTTCTCTTTAAAAGAACAATAGCCTGCTCCCTTGTAGTATTCAGCAAAGGGGATATTTCATTGTTCCCTGTTCCCTTCATGATATTGTTTTTATATGCAAATTTTACCGCATCTATAGCCCAATCAGCGATTTTTCCTTTATCTGCAAAATCAAAGTCCTTAGGCATGCTTTTGTCTAATTCTGAAATGCTTATATCTAAGGCACGATATATCATGACGCATATTTCCTGTCTGGTGATGTTATTATCAGGTGTAAATTTATCCGCAGATGTACCGTATACAATTTTTAGATTATAGGCCTTTACTATTTCAGGATTTGTTGTATCGGTAAAGGGGTTATCACCTGCTTTTACAATCTCCCCTGTCAGTCTTTCATAAAGCCGTACTGCTAAAACACAAAATTCTTCTCTTGTTATGGCATTGCCAAAATTATTGAGTACTCCCGGGTAGGTCAATCCATAATCATAGGCGCTATCCAGTTCCGGCTTTGCCCAGCTGCTTTGAGTACCGTCATATACAATTCCCATGGGCAAAATCGGATTAACGGCCTCTGTTTTTGCAATGGCGAAAATCGGCGTTGAAAACACCATAGACATTGCCAAAATAATGCTGATAAGTCGTTTTAATTTTCCCTTCATAAATCATGCCTTCCTTTCTTTTTATTTACGTACGCGAACGGGATATCCGCTTACTTTTCTGCGGTCTTGCTGAAATCATAGTACCTAAGCACCAGCTCTGTCTTGCTGTTTACCTTCAATTTGCGATAAATCTGCTTGATGAAGTAGTTTACTC
>JAAZFB010000370.1 GCA_012511915.1 Clostridiaceae bacterium | reverse complement strand
TTCAGTCACCCAGCTCCAAAATCACTTTGTCAAGGATTTCTATCTCTTGTCCTGATAGATGTCTAACGGTAAAATAGGGCGCAGGCTTAAATCGATATGCAATGTCGTCATACAACACGACATCAAAATTTACTCCGTCCAACAAAACAATCTGATCATAACCTTCTGGTACGGCCCCCATTGGCAAGGCACTATAAACCAGACCTGTGATAGCTTTCCCGTGCCTTTTATAGTTCAAGGCATCTGCATACCACAGCATTTTCATTAGTTTTACTTTATAAAGATTGATCACTTTAGCGGCAAAGTAATTGATAGCTTCTATCACTTTATCAAGATTGAGTCCCACACCGCCGGTTATGGATTCATCTTCGAAATTCGCATAAATGGCGTAAATGGCATCTCTTAAATACTGATTCCTCTGTTTGCTATACTGTTCCTTAGCCTTATGACGATATTTGGTATAAGCCTTCGAGGGTAGACAATCCTCTTTATTTTCTAGTTTTCCCAGGAACCACTTTGGATTAGAGCTTATGGTTCTTAATACATCATCATGGGCCGTATCTTGAACTTGATGATTCTCATAACGTGTAATTGTTGCCGGGCCCCAATCAAGAACTGTAGCCAAATCTTTTTGACTTATTCCGTAGATTTCCCGTATACTTCTAATTTCTTCCGATGTTAGCAAACCCGTTTTTTTCCGATATTCATCCTTCAAAGCAAGATCGTTTGCTCTGATCATATCTTCAGTTTCGGAAAACGTATCAGCATTTGAGCAGTACTCGTATACGGCCGTAAAATCAACCTTTTCTCCTTTAAATATGTTCTGCTCAACGACTGTAACTAAGTCCACCCTGTGTTTTTCCATGCAGCTCAAACATAGTTTATATTCACTTTGCAGCACTTTCATTTCACACACCCCGGTTTTCTATGAGGAAAATCATCCTTTGTAAACTTTTCTTCAGCAAAGTGAAAAGACATAACGAAAACCGTGTGACCGCCACTGGCAAATACAACGTCCAACAGTTCAACCCTGATTTTAATATACACGTTTTCGTCGGCATACTGTCGGGCAAAAACTCTCATCTCTGATCTGTTTTTAAATCTTTTATCTTTAACAGTTTCTACGTACTCTTCTACTTTTAAGTTATGCAGTTCTCGTTTCAATACGCCAACTTCATCTTCATCGGGGAACAATGTCAGCATTGTATATCTATTGGTATGTTTTAAACTCCTACTTTCATCAACCCTGCGTTCTTGCTGAAATGTAATCCTGGTTTGGTCATCACGAAGCGCATATTGCAAATTATCCAGATAAGCTATAACATCAACTTTGTTTTCTATCCTTTTATTTTCATATCCATCTCTTTTGTTCATTATAACGCTCCGGAAATATGAAGTCAACATTTTTGGTATCATATGATACCATAATTCCGCAGCGTCTCTCGCCATCATTAGAGCAATTAACCGTCTTCCTCAAAACACTACCATTTATTTCTCAATTCGCTCCAGCCGCATTTTGTTCCTGCCAAAATGACAACAAGATGGCTGATTCGCTGCTGGTACTCAACATCCACCTCGAAATTGCCCACCATTCTGGAGACCAATAGGTGCACTCGTCATAGTCCGCCTGTTTGCGCTG
>JAAZFB010000369.1 GCA_012511915.1 Clostridiaceae bacterium | reverse complement strand
TAAATTAATAATTTTTGGTATTGGTATACTTATTTTTTGAGTAATTTCCCAAGGTAACGTCCACAGTGGATTTTCCAGTGGAAGTTACCTTGGGAAATTACGAAAATGCATTTTATGCCTTTACCTCCGTCCCATCTTTGAATATGAGAGTTATATCTTCTCGGGTCTTTGGGATAATCTTCTCTATGAGTTTAGTGAACACATCTTTGTCAAATTCAGTTTGCTTTCGTTCATTCTTCAAGAAGTCAGTTAGCATTTTGTATTGCGATTTAGATAGTGCGCCTTCGCTCTGTTCTGCTATGGATAACCGGAAGTTCTACCCCTTGCTTATCTATATTTAAACCGATAATATTCGGCAAATGCGTACCGCCAGTTTTTGCTGACGAAAAGGATAGCTTTGATTATTGGAGTAAACGTGAATATTTAAACCGAGCTATATTCAGCGATTATATTGACGTAAATGATTACCGTCGCAAGGCTTATGCGATGGAGGACGAATTTATTAAGGAATTCGATAAACTGGAAGAGTCTAACTCAACGCGGGCGATATTAACGGCGATTTGCGAAGAATGTTCAAATAAAGAGCAAGAATTTGTTGATAGCTATAAAGATATTATTGAAGGAGTAAAATATAATCAATTGAAGTTAAAAGGCAAATGGCACAAGCGTACTAAATTGTTATAAGCGTATTTAATAAGTAAATTTAAATTAATAAGGCGGCGTTTCGAAAGAAGCGCCGCCTTGTGCAAGTTTTATAGGAAGAAAACTAAGATACGGTGTATCCGTCTTCTGCTGTCGGAATAGTAAAGGTAGTATCGGCTACTTCTTCCCCTATATTATAAGAGGGATATACTGTAACGGTTTTTGAAAGAACATCATTAGAGTACACTTCGTAATAAAGTCTAACTATTACAGGCGTGATAATTTTGCGGAAGGTGACGTACATATGCGTACTCATAGTTGAATAGGTATCCTCAACGCTTGTGTACTGGTATTCAACTGTATCTTCTTCAGTTCCTGCGGAATTAGTTACGGTTTTGCTTTCCGCTTTTGACAGAAAAGTCCATAAAGGCTGCGATTCGTCATCTTCCAAATCGACGATTCCGAATTTTATCGCATACAAAATAGATGTTGCATTGGTGTTAAATTCTTGCGTTAAAGTGGTCGATACGGTCTTAGCGGTTTCATTGATATAATAATGCACGTCGTCAATGATTATCCGGGTTAACGTTACACCGTCCTTTTCACAAACATACTTTTCTTTTTTTGTTTCTCCGCTTTTATCTGCGTAATATTTTAAAGAATAGGAAGTATCTGTTTCGGCTTCGTTTACTGTAATGTTCCACTGAAAGGTTCCCTTATACGTGTCACTGAGCAATGCTTGGTAGTTAAGATTAATTTCCGCTTCACCTTTATCGGAGTAACTCCATACGGCTTTTTCCAAAGCATCTTGTAACGCCTCACCGAAATTACACGAAACCATTAAAATCATAGTAGTTATTATTAAAACACATACAATAATTTTTTTGTTGTTTTCATAAAAAACCTCCCTTTTTGACCGTTCTTATTTTTATTATATCAATTGTAATATTAATGTCAATACCGTATGAGATATATATTACAATGTCTCTAAATTTGTACAAATGCCTTTTGGAAATGCAATTAGGTTATGCTTCATATGAGTTATTCATTTACTGCGCGAATTCAAGACCTCATCAACCTGCTTTCCTACTTTTTGTTTTGTCTTACTTTTCGTTCGCTAAGTTTGAGCTTTTCCTGATAAGTGTCTTACTTTTAATTTTGTCCCCGCATAGACACACGGCGTCAAGGCAGTATTGACACCGTGTTTTTCTTTGCAAAAAAGCCCTGTTTTATCGTATTTTTAACAG
>JAAZFB010000368.1 GCA_012511915.1 Clostridiaceae bacterium | reverse complement strand
TCTGTTCAAGGGAACAGGTCAATGGTTTTTATCCGTTCGGGGGAACAAGTCGATACATGGGGTTTAATTCCTGTCATCTCCGGTGGCAAAGGTACTACCTATTGATAAAATGCACCGCCCCAAAGCAAATCGTTAAAAGATGCACCGCTTTTGCACACCCCCGGGTTTATACTCAAATCCACCTAAATTTGTTTATGGCTAATACTGATAATAATGACACGATGCACACCCCTACAGACATTTTATTTAGAAAGGTAGCAATCTATCCTTTAACTCAATAACATTCTTGTTAGTGAAATCGTAGCTATTATAAATCGAGGCTATGATGATTTGATGGTCTGTGAAGCTCTCCGCAAGAATAGCCATCATTTCATTGACGTTATCCATACTTACCTCGCGCCCACTCGGAGAATCTAAAATTATGGGTAAGTAAACTCCCGTGTATCGTTGAATTAATTTGATATAAGAAATTTTAAAGGCAAAAACAACTTGATGAAATATCGCTCCCGACAACGATTTCAGGTCGTTGGTGAAAATGTAGTCGTTTCTTGCACTGACATATTTGTCATCTAAACCAAGCCTCACTGCAAACGACGAAATCAGTTGATGCAGTTCTCCTACGAGCGGGTTATCCTGTTTCACACTCTTAATTACTCTTTCTGCTAAGACATTTCTTTCTTTCTCCAATTTCGCAATTATTTTTTTAGTGGCCAAGGCATCAATATTGATTTTAGAGATATCGGAATCAAATTGCTGAAGGCTTGTTTTAACATCAACCAATGTCTCCTCTTTGCCTTGCTGCGTTTTTAACAAGGCGATTTTTTTATCGATAGCCGCAAGTTGCTCATAATTAATTTTCTGTCGTGCCACAAGCAAATCGATAGTATCTCCATAACCAATTAACGTATTCTTATTAACTGGAACCTCGTCACCGTTTGGCGCTTTTACTCTAAGCTTAAAAGATGTAATGAATTTCTCGAAGTTTGTATTTTTGCGGATTATACTTTTAATTCTACTGAGTTCATTCTCCAAAGGTTTTCGCTCGCAATACAAGACCTCAAGTGAGTTTTCAATATCGTCTGCGGGAGAGTCAATAAAGGCGGTCTCGCCAAGCTGGTTAATTTCAGCTTGGTATGTAGCAATGTCAAACATGTGCTTATATTTCTGTATTTCACGCTTGACGACAGCAAGCCGCTGAGCCAATTCATCGTTTGTCCTGTTGGACAATCCACGAAGCAAAGATTCAATCGAAAAGCGGATATTTCCTATTACTTTACCCCTATTTAACAGAGTCCAGCCTTTTTCTTGGTCCACATAAAAAGCACCAAGCAGATTATCGACCACTTCTAAGTTTGTGATTCCATATATCAAAGCGTGCAGCTCATTTTGCTCAACGGGAAGTGAAAATCCATCCTCCACCCCATTGTGCAGCACCTCCATGTAATCTCCGTTTCTTGTCAACACAAAAATCTGAGAGTTTACTCCAATGACCGTTAGAACGGTTTCATAGTCAGAAAAACGTATCCCGCGGGTATTCGGGATTGGATAACCCAAAGCGTACATCATCATGCGTAACATCGTGGTTTTTCCGACACTGTTTTTTGTACTAAAAATAATATTGACATTTTCAGTAAAGGAAAATAGCTTTTGATTATCGTTTAAGATGTTTAGTTGATTAGCATTAAC
>JAAZFB010000367.1 GCA_012511915.1 Clostridiaceae bacterium | reverse complement strand
CCGCACGGAATTAAGGTTGAGCTTACTGACGGGCAGATTGGCAGAATACAAAATGTAATAAACTAATACTTAATATTTTACGCATAAGCCCAATTGCTTTTGCCTAAAATGTTAAAATAATAGGCGAATTATCTCCAAGTTATTGACATTCGCCTAAATATATGTTATAATTAGGCGAATAGTAAGGAGGTAGGCGAATGAGAACATTTGAATATAATAATTTAAGCACATGGAAATGGGATGGAGAAATTCTCGGTCTTGTTGCGCAAATACACGAATTTAAAGGTCGCCAGGAGATGTATTTAAAGCAAAAGCCTGCCGCTCTTGATAAGCTTATTAAAATTGCAAAAATACAAAGCACTGAAAGCTCCAATAAAATTGAGGGTATTGTTACAACAAGTACCCGTATTCAGCAGCTATTCAATGAAAAAACAACACCGCGTAACCGAGATGAAGAAGAAATTATGGGATATCGTAATGTGCTGAACACAATTCATGAGAGTTATGAGTATATTCCGATTCGTGCCTCATATATTTTACAGCTTCACAGGGATTTGTATCAGTATTCGGAAAAAGCCATCGGCGGCAGATTTAAAAATACGCATAATGTTATTGCGGAAACAAGAGAGGATGGCAGTCAGACGGTTCGATTTACCCCTCTTGCACCATATGAAACACCGGATGCGATTGATGCCATTTGTAACAGCTTTAATCAGGTCATTGACTCATGCAATGTTGATCCGCTTATATTAATTCCTGTATTTATAAATGATTTTTTGTGTATTCATCCGTTTAACGATGGAAACGGCAGAATGTCGCGTCTGCTTACTACTTTGCTGCTCTACCGCTGCGGGTATGTAGTTGGCAGGTATATCAGTATAGAGAGTAAAATTGAGAAAACTAAATCAAAATATTACGATGTGCTGGAGCAATGCGGAGTCGGCTGGCACGAGAATAAAAATGATCCGACGCCGTTTGTTAAGTATATATTAGGCATAACGCTTTCTGCATATCGCGATTTTGAAAGCAGAGTAAGCATCATTGTTACAAAGCTTACTGCTATCGAACAGGTACGAAAAGCTGTGGATGATAAAATCGGCAAGTTTACAAAATCGGATCTTATGGAGCTACTTCCCTCTATCGGTAAGGCATCTGTTGAAAATTCGCTAAAGAAGCTGATAGAAGAAGGAATTATTGAACGTCACGGGAAAGGCAAGGCAACATTTTATACACGAATTTGATTATTCTTATTAAGGCATCTGCTAAAAAAAGCAGGTGCTTTTTTAATTGCAAATAATACTATTCCTCATTAGTTGGACGTCCAAAAGCTATGCAATAACATTTTCCCATGAGTTTATTTACGAAGGAAAAATCAATGTTTTCAGCTATTTTGCGAAGCAAGTGGTTTTTTGGAATGACTATATCATATATCCCGGTGAAAGATGAAAATTTTAGTTGTTTATTAAAATTAAGCACTTGAAATCCTCCTACAGTTTATGTATACATTTTATCACAAATTGCTAAATTGCTAGAAAAATAAAGCTTTTTATTGGAATATCAAGGACTTTTTCAGCAGCTTCACTTTCGGTACGATATTGAAGAATAACGGGTTCAGAAAAATACGTTACCATGATTTGAGGCATACAGCAGCATCTATGCTACTTGCAAACGGTGTTTCCATGAAAGAGATCCAAGAATGGTTGGCGGAGAGGAGAGGATTTGAACCCCCGGACGGTTTCCCGTCAATTGATTTCGAATGACTTGAATTTAGTATAATTTACAAGAATTTAAGAGAATTTATAGGAAGATAAAAGAAGCTCAAAAGCCCATGAACAGTGGGTTCTTGAGCTTCTTTTTTTGTGTCATGCCCCTTGTTACAGGGGTTCGGGTGGAAATGAGTTTTGGGGCTTATTTTTGCACAAATGCGGGAACTTTGCGGGAACTATACGGAAAACTACACAAGAGTTATAGGGGTTTCTCGTGTAAAAAACAGAAACTTTCAGCACCTACCATTGACAATCAAAATTTTGGAGGTTGCTATGAGGAATTATGATATTCTTAAAAAAACGTATCCTGAGTATATAAGTTTAGATCAATTTTATCGTATTTGCAAAATTGCAAAACGAAGTGCTGCTTACTTGTTGCAAAATGGAATTGTACCATCAATTGATACAGGTAAACGCACTTGGCGGTATCAGATAAAAATTGATGATGTAATAACATATTTAAAAAAGCGTGACAAGGTCGGAACAATGATTCCAAGAGGTGTTGTAACTTCAAGGAAAAAAACAGAAAAAAACATACAACGACCGGCTTTTTCTATTGCTACAACAATAAATATAAAAGAACTTACTAAATATTTTGAAAGTGTATATGCAGACCAACCAGACGCACTAACTACTAAGGAAGCATCGAAAATGGCTGGCACCTGTAAGGAAACAATACGAAGGAAAATTAAAGCCGGAAAAATAAAATCCATGTTTTTAAACAATCGACATATTATATGTAAAGACGATTTGATTGAATTTCTTACATCAGAAGAATATATTGAGGATAACAGTAATTCAGATCATTTCAGAAAAATATTATCAGACTATGAGTTGTGGAAATAAGTAATATCGTGTGAAGTGGTATGGTGGTATGGCTTATTTGGAAT
>JAAZFB010000366.1 GCA_012511915.1 Clostridiaceae bacterium | reverse complement strand
TGTTTTTATTCTTTTCAATATAATCTTCAATCAGCTTCTCATCTACATCAAATTCTGATAGATTGCGGGACAAGCGGTCTATTGTTTTCTTTAATACTAATTCGCGTTAGAAAAATTACATTTTTAGGTTTCCACTTCTTCCACATATGACAATGGTTACAACGATTTTCATCAAAAAAAATGGGGAAACTCAAATAATAAAACATACATTTGTTGGGTTTTGTATCATACAAAAAACCAAAGTTATTGCAAAATTTATGAAAAAATGCTAAAATGTAAAAAAGGAGGTCATAATGATGGGAGAGCAACATAAAAGCGATATTATAGATGACCTTGCGCTTATTGCACATGAATTTCGTATACCGATAGATATAATATCCAAAAGCGCAGAACTTGTTAACAAAGCGCAAGAAAAAGACAGCATTGAAAAGGATAAGTTGCATGTGATTATGGATGGAATTATAAAAAATTGCCATCGTATGAATCTTTTAACATCACAGGTTATCTGTATAGCACAGGCTGAAAATAATGCATTAAAAATTATTGTTGAAAAAAATAATGTTGAACAGTTTTTTAAAAAGATTGAGGAGTACTTAGCCCCTTTTCAAAAACGATATAATGTCAAATTTACATTTAAAGTGAATTTTAAAGAACCGTATATAGTATCTGATTTTAAAAAAATAGAAACTATTTTGCTAAACCTCATTTCAAATGCGGTTAAATACAGCAAGGATATCGACAGGCATATTACTGTAAAATGTTTTGATTGCGAAGAAGGGGATTTTATTTGCTTTAGCGTAAAAGATAGAGGTATTGGGATAAGCGAGCAAGAAAAAGAAAAGATATTTTCTAAATTTTACAGGTCGGAAAGATTTAACACAAGGCAAACGGAAGGGTCGGGTTTGGGGCTTGCAATAGTAAAAAAATTTGTTGATATTTTAGGCGGCAAGATATCGGTTGAAAGCCAACCGGATAAAGGCAGTGAATTTATTGTTACAATACCCAGAAATCAAAATAAAACATTATCTCCAATGAAGGTAGTAGAGGCACCTTTAGGGTATACAACTTTCAAAACATCAGTTGAAGAGGTTTTTGCCGCCATTAGGGAAGTGTAGGTAATTAGGAGTGTTTAACACTATGGAAAAACTATTGGTTTTAGACGGCAACAGCGTAATAAACAGAGCTTTTTATGGCATCAGGCTCCTTACAAACGATGAGGGGCTCTATACTAATGCTATTTATGGATTTTTAAATATACTGTTTAAATATCTTGATGAGGAAAAGCCGGATTATCTATGTGTAGCTTTTGATGAAGCCGCTCCCACTTTTAGGCACATTAAGTACAAAGAATATAAGGCAACAAGGAAAGGAATGCCGGAAGAGCTTGCCGTGCAAATGCCGGTGTTAAAAGAAGTATTAGCCGCAATGAACATTAATATGCTCTCTATCGAAGGGTACGAAGCGGATGATATAATAGGAACGGTTGCAGGGCATTGTGAAAGCCGCAATATATATTGCGTCATTTTAACGGGGGACAAAGATAGCTTGCAGCTTGCAACCGACAAAACAATAATTAAACTTGTAACTACTAGGGAGGGTAGCACTAACACCGTTGATATGAATGCCGATGGTGTAAAGGCGAGATATGGAATAACCCCTATAGAATTTATTGATTTAAAAGCATTAATGGGCGATTCTTCAGATAATATACCGGGTGTTGCAGGGATAGGTGAAAAAACCGGAACAGATCTAATTAAAAGATTCGGAAGTATTGAGTACATTTATGAAAATCTAAATAAGGTAGAGCTTACCGATTCGATAAGAAAAAAGCTGGATGATGGCAGGCAATCAGCGTTTCTTAGCAAGCAGCTTGCTACAATAGATAAAAACGTTCCTGTGTTGTTTGAATTGGAAAGGTGCAGAAAAAAGCAGTACGATAACGGTTTGCTTTTGGATATCTTTAAAAAACTCAAATTTAACAGTTTTATTCAGAAGCTAAATCTTATAGAACAAAACAACCAAGTCACATTTGATGTCAAAACGATAAACAATGATGAGATAACCTTTGACAACGCAAAAAAAACAGGGATGTTATATTACCATATCGGTAATAAGACTGCTGTTGTGGCGACAAGTGAGAACGATATATCTGTTATAGATGTTTCTGATAAAAACCTTGCCATTATTTTAGAGGACAATTCAATTAAAAAAATCGGGCATAAAATGCAAGATGACTTTGAAAACAACTTTGTAGTTAATAATGTTTTTTTTGATACTTTTGTTGCGGCATATATTATTTCACCAACGGCAAGCAGCTACAATTTGCCGGAACTTACATCTGAATACCTTGGCTACATTACTGATGGAACGCCGCAAAGCACTATAGGGGTAATAATGGCACTGCATAAATGTTTTGACGAAAAGATATCGCAGTTTGAACAACAAGAATTGTTCTATAAAGTTGAAATGCCGCTTGTATGCGTGCTTGCAGATATGAAACGCATCGGTATTGCGGTTGATAGAGAAAAACTTGCCGAGTTTTCGCAAACACTGCAGCATAGAATTAATACGCTTACCGAGGGGATTTTTTCAAGTGCTGATTGCGAATTCAATATAAACTCACCAAAACAGCTTGGGGAGATATTGTTTGAAAAACTTAGACTTCCGGTAATCAAAAAAACAAAAACCGGCTATTCAACAGATGCAAAAGTGCTTGAAAAACTAAAAGGTTATCATGAAATTATAGATTTATTAATAGAGTATCGCCACATTGCCAAACTTAAAAGTACTTATGCTGATGGCCTTTCGGCAGTGATAAGCAAACAAACGGGGCGAATTCATTCAAGTTTTAATCAAACGGTAACCGCAACGGGCAGAATTAGCAGCACAGAGCCTAACTTGCAAAATATCCCTGTACGGACCGAGCTGGGACGGCAATTCCGGAAGGTGTTTACCGCGGCAGACGATCATCATACCTTGGTGGATGCCGACTATTCCCAAATAGAGCTTCGAGTGTTAGCGCATATTTCAAATGATGAAAATATGATAGATGCATTTAAAAATAATATAGATATACACACGCAAACCGCTGCACAGATTTTTGGCGTTGGGTTATCACAAGTTACAGATGAGATGAGGACAAAGGCTAAGGCGGTTAATTTCGGCATAGTATACGGGATAGGGGATTTCAGTTTAGCGCAGGACTTAGGCATTACAAAATCACAGGCAAAAGAATATATCAATAATTATTTGAATTCTTACCCGCAAGTTAAAGGCTATATGACGGAAATAGTGGAAAAGGGTAAAGAAGACGGATATGTAACCACATTGCTAAATCGAAGGCGTTATATTCCCGAACTCAAAACAGGTAATTTTATAACACGCTCTTATGGTGAGCGTATTGCTCTTAACACACCTATCCAAGGCAGTGCAGCCGATATAATAAAGATTGCGATGGTTAAGGTTCATGCCAGGCTTAAAAGCGAAAATCTGCAATCGCGCCTTGTACTACAGATACATGATGAGTTAATTGTAGATGCATGTAACGATGAAGTAGAAAAGGTTCGGGATATATTAAAAAGTGAAATGGAAAATGCTTTTTCGCTTAGTGTACCGTTGCGTGTAGATATAAATGCGGGCAGAACATGGTATGATGCAAAATGATGGTGGGGGGTTTTAAATGGTAATAGGCGTAACCGGTGGGACAGGAAGCGGCAAATCAACCCTTTGCAACTTTGCTAGGGAGTTAGGTTTTTTTATAATTGATGCGGATAAAATTGGACATGAAATTCTGCTTTCAGGCAAACCAGCATATAATAAAGCAGTGAAGTGTTTTGGGGAGCAGATTTTATCGCCAAACAGTGAGATAGACCGAAAAAAACTCGGTAGAATAGTATTTTCGAATAAGGGAAAGCTAATGCTTTTAAATGAAATAACTCATAAAGAAATTGCATCGGAAGTTGATAGTCTAATAAAAAGCTGTAATAATGAGAAAATAATATTAGATGCTGCTGTCCTTTTTGAAAGCGGCATGGATAGAATTTGTGATTATACGATTGCGGTTATCGCGCCTAAGGATGACAGGTTAAAACGTGTTATGCTAAGGGACATGGCAGATGAAAATTCCGTATTGGCACGTATGCAAAGCCAAAACGATGATGTGTACTATACTAACAAGGCAGATGCAACAATTGTTAATGACGGGGACTTAAAAGACCTATATAAAAAGATGGCTAAAGTGCTTGCGGAGGTGGGATGTGACAAGGATTAAATACATAGCGTCAGTTGTTATTGTGCTTTGCGTAGTGTTTTTAGCATCAGGTGCAATATTAAAAATAATGTACCCATCGTTATATACAGATATAATAGTTGAAAATGCCGAATTGTACCAAATGGATCCTTTATTTATACTATCGATCATTCGCGCCGAGAGTAATTTTAATGCTAGCGCTGTGTCAACGAAAAACGCAAAAGGACTTATGCAGCTTAAACCGGAAACGGCATACTGGTGCGCACAAAACATGGGGTATACCGATTATACCGAAGATAAGCTGTTTGAGCCCGAAACAAATATACGCTTAGGTGTATGGTATTTAAGCTATCTGCAAGAACAGTTTGACGGGGATAAAATACTTGCTACAGCGGCGTATAACGCGGGGATTGGGAACGTAAAAAAATGGCTTAAAGACCCGAAGTGCTCTGCTAACGGCAAAAGTTTGGACAAGGTGCCTTTTAGGGAAACGGATAAATATATAAAAAAGGTTTTTAATAATTACGCAATTTATAAAATGCTAAGGAGGTCATAAGTTTGGGAATCAAATATCAACCCAAAAATGGTTGGGAGATTATCAACAAAAAAGATAGAGAGGCGATATTCCCTTTTTGCGAAAGATATGTTGCTTTTTTAGACAAAGCTAAAACAGAGCGGGAGGCGATAAAAGCCTCAGTAGAATTAGCGGAGCACAATGGTTTTAAAAAAATAGAGGACATGCCTGTTTTAAAAAAAGGGGATAAAATATATGCAGTTAACAAAGAAAAGGGTGTTTTACTTGCGGTAATCGGCGATAACACGGTAGATGGTATGAATATAGTAGCCGCCCATGTTGACAGTCCAAGCTCAGATTTCAAACAAAATCCGCTATACGAGGATTTGGATATGGTTTTGTGCAAAACTCATTATTACGGTGGTATAAAAAAATATCAATGGCTTGCCATTCCCCTTGCATTACATGGTGTTGTGGTAAAAGCTGACGGAACAAAACTTGAAATAGTTATCGGTGAACAGGCGGATGAACCGGTTTTTTGTATCACAGATTTATTACCGCATTTGGCGGAAGAACAGATGAAAAAAACCATGAAGGATGCTGTAACCGGGGAGGGGCTTAACATCCTTATCGGAAGCATCCCGGGTGAAGACGAAAAAGAAAAATTTAAAGGTGAAATACTAAAAATATTAAATACAAAATACGGCATTTCAGAAGAAGATTTTATCAGTGCCGAGCTTGAAGCGGTTCCTGTACAGCCGGCACGTGATTTGGGCTTTGACAGAAGTATGATAGCGGCGTATGGGCAAGATGATAGGGTATGTGCATATACTGCACTACAAGCTATACTTGACGTTAAAGCCGTCACAAAAACAGTTGTGTGCATGCTTGCTGATAAAGAAGAAGTAGGAAGCATGGGTGATACCGGCATGCAATCACGATTTTTCGAAGATACAATAGCGCATATGATATCCTTGGAAAATAAAAACTACAACGATTTGATGTTGCGAAAGGCGTTAAAAAATTCCGTGTGTCTTTCTGCAGATGTAAGCGCGGCTATGGACCCTAATTACAAAGATGTGTCAGAACCTCTTAATTCACCAAAACTAAACTATGGCGTAACATTGACCAAATATACCGGCTCAAGGGGCAAATCAGGTTCAAACGATGCAAGCGCGGAGTTAGTCGGAAGAATTCGAAAAATATTTAACGACAACAACATTATTTGGCAGATAGGTGAATTGGGGAAAGTTGATATCGGAGGAGGAGGTACCGTTGCCCAATTTATTGCAAATCTAAATGTCGAGACGATAGATTGCGGCGTCCCGCTTTTGTCAATGCACTCGCCTTTTGAGGTGTCGGCAAAGCTAGACGTTTACATGACATATAAGGCATATAAAGCTTTTTTCGTAGCTTGAGTTTTTTGTAAGATACTTTGTTATTCGTCTGTTAAACGCTATGTGAAAAAAACTATGTAAAAAAAATTGACATATTTACACTAATAGGATATAATATATTTCTGCTACCAAGTAGCTCTATTATCCTTGGGGCTGGCGCATAATGAATTGTCCGCCCCCAAAGTCCAAAAGGAGGTATCAAAATGACAAAAGTAACAAATGATTATGAGGCTATCTTCATAATTGACCAAGACAAAACCGAAGAAGAGACAGGCGAAATAACAGAAAAGTTTAAAAACCTAATTGCGTCGAGTGGAGAAGTGCAAAGCGTTGACGTTTGGGGAAGAAGACATCTTGCTTATCCGATAAATGATAAAAAAGAAGGCTTTTATGTGCTTATCAATTTTGCCGCGCAACCGGATTTCCCAAAAGAACTTGACAGGGTATTTGGTATTACTGATGGGATTATTCGTTCCATTATTGTCAGAAAAGATGAGCGAAAAAACCGGGGGGAGTAAAACATGCTAAACAAAGTGATCTTAATGGGACGATTGACCCGCGACCCAGAGCTTAAATACACAACTTCAAACATTCCCGTATGCTCGTTTTCCATTGCGGTTGACAGGAGATATACAAAATCGGGGGAAAAACCAAAAACCGATTTTATTAACGTAGTAGCATGGCGTACGACAGCGGAATTTATCACTAAATATTTTACAAAAGGCCGCATGATAAACGTTGTGGGAGGTTTGCAAACCCGTACATGGGATGATGCCAACGGTGTCAAACGCTATACAACTGAGGTTGTTATTGATGAGGTTAATTTTTGCGGAGATAAGTCCGCCGTTTCAACTCACCCGGAAGCACAGTTTTCTGATGTTGACGATTCACAGCTCGAAAAAGATGGGTTTATGCCTATCGACACAGATGATGATTTACCGTTTTAAAAAGGAGGTTTTGTTATAATGTCTGACCGAAGTGAAAGACCTATGCGCAGGAGAACACGTAAAAAGAGTTGCCAATTTTGTATAGATAAAGTTCAAGTGATAGAATATAAGGATATTTCGAAATTAAAAAGGTTCTTATCAGAACGCGGCAAGATTGTGCCTCGGCGCATTAGCGGAAATTGCGCCAAGCACCAGCGTCAAATGACTGTTGCGATTAAACGTGCAAGGCATATCGCGCTAATGCCGTTTTCCGCAGAATAATAAAAGTAAAAAGCCGAAGGCTGTAACGTTTTGTTGCAGCCTTATTTTAGTTTGCCCTGCATGGGCGATAACTTGGCGGTGAAAGTCCGCTACAGGCTTGGCAGTAGGAACTGTTAGCAGAGGGCAAGGGTGTCCGCCGTGAGGCGGAATCTGAAGGAAGCCTAATGCAAAC
>JAAZFB010000365.1 GCA_012511915.1 Clostridiaceae bacterium | reverse complement strand
TAAACTTGGTGCAGCAAAATTTTTAAGAGATGCGGTTCATATTTATACAGGTATGAAAAAATAACGTATAAATAAAGTCGAAATCCAAATGCTGTTGAAGCGGAAGGAAATTGATAAAGGGAGCCTCATTCAAGATAGTGTAGTGTATTATAGATTAAACAAATATTTTACAAGGAGAATTAAATTGGATTTATTAGAATTAATTTTAGAGTATCACAAGGGTAACGAACGGCAGGGACCGGGCAGTGAAGAAGCGACATTAAAAGCACTTAAGCTTATTCCTAATTTGAATGAAAAAACTAAAATACTCGATATCGGCTGTGGATCAGGAGGTCAGACAATAACCCTTGCAAAAAACACAGCTGCACAAATAACAGCGGTCGATATGTTTCCGCAGTTTTTAGAAATGCTTATGAAAAAAGCTAAAGAGAATAATCTTTTAGACCGTATTGTAGCTGAAAAAATGCTGATGGAAAGCTTAACCTTTGAGGAAAAATCATTTGATGTGATATGGTCGGAGGGAGCTATCTACAATATCGGTTTTGAAAAGGGGCTTTCCCTATGGAGAAAACATCTGAAAGATGGTGGATATATCGCTGTTTCTGAAATCTCATGGCTGACCGTTACAAGACCGGATGAAGTCGAGCAGTACTGGGTGAATTTATATTCGGAGATCGATACGGTTGAAAACAAGCTTGCCGTAATTGAAAAGTGCGGATATGAGATTGTTTCCCATTTTGCACTGGATGATAAATGCTGGATCGATAATTATTATCAACCGCTTATAGATAATTCCGAAGCGTTCCTTAAAAAATATAATTATGCGGATGAGGTAAAAGATTTTCTTGAGCAAGGCAAAATAGAAGCCGATATGTATAAGCGTTTTAAGGATTATTACAGCTATGTATTTTATATTGCGAAGAAAAGGTAGCTGCAGGAAATATCATTTTCTCCAATCAGAAAGGCAGGTTGAATACGTGATAAAATATATTGCGAAAAACAAACACGCAAAGGAGAATATCTATGACACTAAATATTGAAAATAATCGAGTATGGTTTATTACCGGAGCAAGTAAGGGACTTGGTTATGCTTTCACATGTGCTGCCTTGAAAGCCGGAGATAAGGTTGTAGCGGTTGCAAGAACTATTGACAAATTGGAAAAGCTAAAAGATATGTATCGAGAGACCTTGCTTCCATTAAACCTCGATGTTACAGATAGGAAAGCCGTTTTTTCTACGGTTGAAGCTGCAATTGAACATTTTGGTCGGATTGATATTGTTGTAAATAATGCGGGTATCATGACTTTAGGTATGGTTGAGGAACTAAGTGAATTTGATGCCCGAAAACTGATGGATACAAACTTTTTCGGAGCTCTTTGGGTCTGCCAGGCGGTAATGCCGTATTTGAGGTCTCAACGCTCTGGACATATCATACAGATTACAAGCATTGGCGCCATTATCTCTGGCCCTATGTCTGGCATTTACAGCGCGAGCAAATTTGCTCTGGAGGGAATGAGTGAAGCTTTAGCAAAAGAAGCGGAACATTTCGGAGTGAAACTTACCATGGTGGAACCAGGAGGATACTGGACAGATTTATACATTTCGATGGGTTACAGCAATCCTTTAGATTCATATGAGACTCTTCGCGAAGAATTGGCTAAACAGTATTCCGAAGGTTCGGCAGATAGTGATCCTTCCTTGGCTGCGGAAGCCCTTATGAAATTAGTAGACAGTGATAATCCCCCACTGCGGCTTATCCTTGGAAGCGTGGTTTACGATTTAGCGATGGATACATTAGAGACACGGATGGCTACCTGGAAGAAATGGGAAGAAGTTAGCCGCGCATCTGAAAAAGCTATTCCTGCACCTGAGGGATATAGTGCATCTAAGAAGTAAAGCTGATAAAGCTATGTCTTAACAAAGCAAGGCACCCTACGTTATGATTTCGTGAGAGCGTATGCTCAACTGTGTAAATGGTAATGATCTCCATAGATAATTAGTAAGGAGATGTTATC
>JAAZFB010000364.1 GCA_012511915.1 Clostridiaceae bacterium | reverse complement strand
ATATGATGATATATCCAAAAGATACGAGGCATTGCGCTCAAACCATTGAACCGCCGTATACCGAACGGTACGTACGGTGGTGTGAGAGGTCGGCTACTCAACTAATGAGTAGCCTCCTACTCGATTACTACTGCCAATGCTTATCTTATCTGGCGAATAACATGCCATTATTATATCAAGGTATGTTATTAATCTTTAATCCATGTTGATTACATGCCAAATATAGCTTTCCACGATTAAACATAGGAAACCGTACTTCGCCCGCCTGCTCCGGGTAAAGCTTCACCACCATAACACGATCATAAGTCACATATGCAATAAAGCTTATATAATGCTCTTTGCTCATTTCGTGTGAAAAAGTAATGTAATAATCGGTCTCAACAGTTTCAATATTCACATCATATTCCTCATCACTTTGCCCAACCGCCAAATTGGTCAGCTTGCGCCCGCAACAGGCCACCTCTGCCTCGCCCGTTGCTGTAATAACGTTCCCGCAGTCATTACACATATAAAATTTAATCTTTTTCATGTTTCCTCCATCTGCATTATTGGACTCTAAATCTCCCAATAATATTTTTTCAATATGTACGTTAAATATCTGTGATAGTTCACTGAGCAAGGAAACGTCGGGGCACCCTAACCCCCGTTCCCATTTGGATATCGTTTTATCACTTATGTTCATAATGTCCGCAAGTTGTTTCTGCGTTAGATTTTTTTCTTTGCGTAATTCAGAAATTAAATTTCCTACTTTGCTGCAATCCATAATACTCCCCTCCAAGCATCTATTTTACTATCAAATCGTCAAAAAATCAATAAACGCTCCGTAGAGTTATATTATACTATTCCTCATTTAAAGTATTGACAAACTTTTTTTGTCAATAGCGGCCGCAATCAGCGGCCGTTACAAGGAAAATAAAAAGATGCTGTTAATTTTGGCATCTTTTTAAATAATACTATTCCCATTTTAAAATGTTGACACATTCGTGTCAACAACGCCGTTGGCGTAAGGAAAATAGTATTAGGAACAGTATAATACGAGAATTTATATTGTTTTTAGTCAGCCCTATTAACTGAGGGAGAATTATTCAGCAATTCTCGGGCAATCCCCAAAGAAAGGACATTCACCGGAACGGTTTTTTCTATGCCCAAACGAACCAAGCGGGGTAGAGTTGCCATTTCCTCCGGCCGCACCACTTTTGCCACGCATTTCATTTTTAGGCATACGTTTTAAATCCGAGTTTTCTCTTAGTGCAAAGAAATCATCAGCTTCTTTTTGAGAAATTTCACCAGCTTGGACTTTTTTATTTATGATTTCTTTTAATTTGCTAAGATGGGCTTCTTTTAATTCAGTGCGTTCTTCTTCTGTTAAGTTGATTTTTGGTCTTAACCCTTGTCGAAACATCGGGTTTGTGTCATTGTTAGCGAAAACCATTATTGAGGTTAATACTAAGATGATAGATAACGCTAAAATTAATACTCTTTTCAAAATTACCCCCCCTTTAAAATTATATATTTCCTTATATATACTATAATATCATAAAATGTTTTTTAAAAAATGAACAAAAAATTAACTCTTTAAATCTATAACAATTATTACTT
>JAAZFB010000363.1 GCA_012511915.1 Clostridiaceae bacterium | reverse complement strand
GCGCAATCTTTTCGGCTGATTTTCCACTGAGCATCGTTATGGAACCGTTTTGAATGCAAAAAGCATTCAAAAGAACCCATGCCTTGCTCAGCAAAAAATCATCTCTCAAATATAACACTATATTTGAATGAATTTAGTATAAACACAAATTATTCAACACCCTAACTTGTTGATAGGAGGAAATAATGCTAAATTTTGAGTTTCATACCCCTACAAAAATCTATTTTGGCGTAGGTGTTCATAAAGATATTGGTGAAATTATCGCCAGCTATGGATTTAAAAAGATACTGCTACATTATGGGATGGGTAGCATTAAAAAGAGCGGGTTATATGATGATATAACGAACTCTCTAAAAAAACAAAGTATCGAATTTGCAGAACTCGGCGGCGTACAGCCGAACCCAAAGGTAAGTTTGGTAAGGCAAGGTGCCGCCATATGTAAAAAAGAGAAACCGGACATGATTTTAGCGGTAGGGGGCGGAAGTGTAATCGATTCTGCAAAGGTGATTGCAATTTCGGCATTAACAGATATCGATGCTTGGGATTTCTCTGCTAAACGCCAAACCCCAACCGATGCATTGCCTATCGGGGTAGTGTTAACAATATCCGCCTCGGGCAGTGAAATGAGCACATCTGCTGTCATAACAGATGAACAACAAAAGCTCAAAAGAGGGTTTAACAGCCAGCTAAACCGTCCGCTGTTTTCGGTATTAAACCCCGAACTGACATATTCGGTTGGCAGATTTCAAACAGGTTGCGGAATAGTGGACATTATGATGCATACATTAGAACGGTACTTTTCAAAAAATAAAGACAATGACTTGTCCGACAGGATTTCAGAGGCATTGTTAAAATCCGTTATTAAAGCCGGTGAAGTTGCATTAAACAACCCAACCGATTATCAAGCCCGGGCAACATTGATGTGGGCGGGCAGCCTGTCTCATAACGACCTAATGGGTGTTGGCAGGGACTACTTTTTTTCATGTCATCAAATGGAACATGAATTAAGCGGTATGTACGACCATGTTGCGCACGCTGCAGGTTTATCCGTCCTATTTCCGGCATGGGCAAAGTATGTGTATAAACACAGTCCGGATATCTTTTGTCAATACGCAACAAGGGTGTGGAATATAGACATGAACTTCCAAGAACCTTTAGAAACCGCGTTAAAAGGCATTATTACGACAGAAAATTATTTCAAAGCCATTGGTATGCCGACAAGGTTAAATCAGCTTAACATAACAGACGAAAAATTCGAAGAAATGGCAAACAAGTGCACATATTTAGGTAAACGTACATTGCCCTCTTATATACCGCTTGGAGAAAAAGAGATAATCGAGATTTTAAAACTGTGTGAATAAAGAACTCGCCTCTTCCTCCATTGTCATTTTATACTAAACACTAATAAATGTCTTAAAATTATTTAAGTCATTTTGGAGTTGCTCGATATATTGTAACATTTGCTCTTCATTGTTGTCTTTAAACTGTTCGCGCCCCATTATAGAATGCATTGTAGACG
>JAAZFB010000362.1 GCA_012511915.1 Clostridiaceae bacterium | reverse complement strand
GATATGCCCATAGACCACCTCAATATATTTGATAAAAAAATTATACACTTTTTTTATCAAAAAGTCAATGATTTAAAATAAAATGATATAAATATTGTGTATGTTTTTTATCAAAACCATGCATTTTCTTGAAAATCTTGATACTATGTGATTATTATTCTTTCACTGAGGTGATGTTACCATCAGGTCCATGTGGGGGCAACTCCTTGCAGGTTCAAGTCCTGTTATCCGCACCATTTCGTCGCAGCGGACTTTGCTGTAATCAAAATGCCCACCAAAAGCGATGAGTATGAATGATTGTTTGGCGTTTAGGCATATGGAGTTCGACTCCCTTATGCCTAACCAATCCTCCCACCACCTTCGGTGGTCCCCCTCCCTGTACACAAGGGAGGCTTTTCGCTTTCAGCGCAGCTGATATGAGGGGTTGTTTTAAGCTTTTTCCCTTGTGGCAAAGCCACGTGTGGACACGCTTTTTTGTCCGCATATTTGATGAGAAATAGTATTATACTAATATTCAATTAAAATTCAATTAAGATTTGTTAATTTTATTGAAAAAAACTTGCATTTTGGATTTAATCATGTTATAATTTATTCTGCTTATTGAGGAGGTGAACAGTTTTGCCAAATATTAAATCAGCAAAAAAGCGTGTTAATGTCATTAAAACAAAAACCTTACGCAACCGAATGATAAATTCTAAGCTTAAAACTTGTCTGAAAAAGTTTCAATTGCTTGCAGAGCAAGGCGATAAAGAGCAATCGAAAGCTGCATATGACGTTGCCATAAAGAAACTTGACCAGGCAGTAGCAAAAGGAGTAATCCACAAGAACACCTCTTCAAGAAAAAAATCAAAACTTACTCTAAAATTAAATAAAATAGCATAACTAATTTTAAAAACAGGCATCTGTAAAAGGGTCTGTTTTTTTGTTTGTTTCAACACCACATTATTGACACATTCATTGATAAATGTTAATATAATACTAATTTCCTTGTGACAGCCGCTAATTGCTACCGATATATACAAACTTGTTTGTATATATTTTAAATGATTAATAGCATGGCAAGAAAAGGACAAGTTTTTTATTGATATTTTAATTGGAGATTAGTATTGTACACTCCAAAGGCGGTGTTTGGAATTTTCTCTACTTACCACCCGATAACTGTTTTTATATACATTGTTGTAATTATAATCATAGCTATTATGCTTATACACCCCGTATGCTTATGTGTCAGCATTGTTGCGGCAGTTTATTATGCGCTTTCGGCAAAGGGTTATAACGATACTTCGTTTGTTTTTAAATTTGCTTTGCCTGTAATTGCGCTGTTTGCTTTAATTAATCCGCTTGTTAATCACAGAGGCGAAACTTTTTTATTTTACTTAAATAATAACCCCATAACATTAGAATCATTTGCCGCAGGGTTATGTGCGGGAATAATGCTTGTGTCAATCATGCTTTGGTTTGTAAGTTTTAATCATGCGATGACATCTGACAAGTTTTTGTTTTTATTCGGCAGGCTCTCACCGGCTGCCGCCCTTATATCTTCTATGACAATACGCCTTGTTCCGCAACTGAAAAACAAAACGATGGTAATTGCAAACGCCCAAAAAACAATAGGCAGGGATATTTCCACGGGCAGCCTTATCTGTCGTTTTAAAAATGGTGTTAAAATTTTTTCTATCCTTATTACATGGAGTCTTGAAAACTCAATAGAAACTGCCGATTCTATGAATGCAAGGGGATATGGGAATAAAAACAGGGGCTCTTTTTCTCCGTTTATGTTTGAAAAAAAAGATGCCGCGGCAATCACAGTAATACTTGTATGTTTTGTAATATTAGTATTGCTGAGTATAAAAGGGTATGCAATGTTTTCATTTTTCCCGGTGATACAGTCTTCTGCGCCGATTCAAATAATGCCTGTGGCCTTTATATATATCTTGTTATGTTTTATACCTAAAATATTTAATACTGCGGAGTTGATATATTGGAAGTTTTCAAAATAAAAAAACTGTCCTTTTCCTACGCCCTGTCCAATGAAAAAGCACTTGATGACATTAATTTGGAAATAAACAGCGGTGATTTTATTTTAATTTGCGGTCAATCCGGATGCGGCAAAACCACATTACTAAGACATATGAAAAAAGAACTTACGCCGCATGGGAAAAAACAGGGGGAAGTATTATATTGTGGCAAAACGGTCGAAAACACCGAACCGTTTGAGGTTGGCTTTGTGTCGCAAAACCCGGAGAATCAAATAGTAACCGACAAAGTTTGGCATGAACTTGCGTTCGGGCTTGAAAACATGGGACTTAGCTCCAATGTTATCAGAAGAAGGGTAGCGGAAATCTCAAGCTTTTTAGGTATCCAAAATTGGTTTGGACAAGATACGAACGCTTTATCCGGCGGTCAAAAACAAAAGCTTTGCCTTGCTTGCGTTATGGTTATGCAGCCGAAAGCACTGATTTTAGATGAACCGCTATCCCAGCTTGACCCTATTGCCGCAACCGAATTCATCGAAACACTCAAAAAAATTAACCATGAATTGGGTATTACTATATTAATCAGTGAACACCGGTTAGAAGACCTATTTGCTGTGGCTGATAGGGTAGTTATAATGGACAAAGGCAAAATCATCAGCTGCACACCGCCGTATGCGGTTGATATACAGCATAAAATCAGCGAGGGCTTCCCCACTGCAATGCGTATTTATAAAGGTCTATCTTTTAAGGGGCAAAGCCCCATAACAGTAAAAGAGGGCCGACAGTTTATTGACGGACACTTTGATGAGCTGCCTACCATCTGCCATAATCACAAACCCCTTAATGATGTGGCGGTAGAAGTAAACAATGTATGGTTTAAGTATGAGAAAAACTTGCCGGATGTATTAAAAGGGGTGAACTTTACTGCCTATCGCGGTGAGGTGTTATGTATTGTCGGTGCAAACGCCACAGGCAAATCAACAGCACTATCCGTCATGTCAGGCATATATTCGCCGCACATAGGATATGTTAAGCTGTTTGGTAAAAAGCTTAGGAAATACAGTGTCGACGAACTGTACGGAGGTGTTATTTCGATGCTTCCGCAATCTCCACAAGCGCTCTTTGTTCAAAATACCGTTGAAAAGGACTTGCTTGAAATGTCGGACGATATTTCACACGTAGTATCACTAATGGAATTGAAACCATTGCTCAACGCCCATCCGTTTGACATCAGCTATGGGGAACAACAAAGAGTTGCTTTTGCCAAAATCCTATTAAAGAACCCTAAAGTTATCTTGCTTGACGAGCCTACAAAAGGCATTGATGCAATTTTTAAAACACGGTTGGCAGAGACGATAAAAAACTTGGCGGCAACAGGCAAAACAATTATTATTGCAACGCACGACTTAGAATTTGCAGCTAATTATGCAGACAGATGTGCTATGTTTTTTGACGGTACCGTTATTTCACAAGACTACACCGATATATTCCTGAGTGAAAATAATTATTACACCACCGCCGCAAACAGAATTGTGCGCCATAAATGCCCAAAAGCTATAACAGCACAGGATGTGATTGAACTTTGCAAAGGAAAACTGTTACAATATTAATACTGATTTTAATACCACTTATATTATTTGCGGGTGCGTTTTACAAAATTAATTTTGGGATAACAAGCACGTTAGTTATCATACTATCAATGGTACCCTTTTTTATGTTGTTTGAGAATAAAAAACCAAAGGCACGTAATATTGTACCAATTGCTGTTATGGCGGCAATAGCGGTTGCTAGCCGTCTTGCATTCGCCTTTTTGCCGCAGTTTAAACCGATAATTGCGGTAGTTATTATAACTGCAGTAGTATTCGGATCCGAATCCGGTTTTTTATGTGGTTCGATTTCAATGCTTGTATCAAACTTTTTTTTCGGTCAAGGACCATACACCCCGTGGCAAATGTTTTGCTGTGGCATTATCGGCTTTGCAGCCGGTGTCTTATCTAAAAAAGGGTTGTTAAAAAATAGATCTCTGCTAAGCCTTTTTGGTTTTTGTGCCGGGTTTGTATTCGGGGCGGTTGTGGATATTTTTACTGTAATCGCTTTCACACCGCAGATAAACCTTCAAACAATCGTCGGTATTTACTTGGCGGGGTTTTGGTTTAATATTACACTGTCGATTGCAACAGCATTATTTCTATATATAGCAGGCTTGCCAATGATACAAATGCTAAAACGAATAAAGGATAAATATAATATTAATACTAATTCGGGTTAGAAAAATTTCATTAATTGCGACCGACATAGACAAACAAGTTTGTCTATATTTTAATGATAAATAGTATTAGAAATCGAGTAGGAGGCTACTCATTAGTTGAGTAGCCGACCTCTCACACCACCGTACGTACCGTTCGGTATACGGCGGTTCAATGGTTTGAGCGCAATGCCTCGTATCTTTTGGATATATCATCATAT
>JAAZFB010000361.1 GCA_012511915.1 Clostridiaceae bacterium | reverse complement strand
GATATTGCTCCGCAGTAATTTCTCAAACGCCACCTCGAACCGGACATCATCATCTTTTGTTCGTTTGGCCGGACCCTTGGTACGGGCGCCGCTCCGGCGTATCTTTTGCCCAATGTGCCGCTCCAACAGCGGCTTATCTATGTTTTCCTTCGTGTAGATCAGCCCGTTTTGATTGATGGCCTTCGCCCCTTTACCGATAGCCATAGCAGCCAAACCAAAATCCTGCGTCACCTCAATATCCTCACGGGCGAGCAAGCCCATCAGTGCGTAATCCACACTGTCAGGCTGCTTGTCCACGGTGATGACGGTGCTGTAGCCGTCGCTAAGTTCATGGGACGTATCAATCAGCATGGTGACGGGGATATTATGCTGTTTCGCCAGCCGGACGATGATTTTCTTGACCGGGCAAGCATCAGCGTCAACTAATATTCGCATATGTTAAACCTTCTTTCTTATCCATTCTAGTAATATACCCCGTGGCGATCTGTTTGTCACAGTAAGGACAAAATTGTGCACCAATAGAAAAGGTACTCAATGGGTGCTTTTGCTTTTGGCAGTAATATCAATCATGGACATCATCTTTTTTTATAAGGGTGACTTGAACTAACATTATCACACAAAACAATCGTGATTATTTGTCCTAGAAAGTCTCTTCTTTAAGTATCTTTTCTATGAAATCTATCAATTGCGGAATAGAGGTTTCGGCTGTATCCCAAATAATTTCCAGATTCATAATGTGATATCCATGAGCAGCAAAATTCCGCATTCCCACCATAGAACGCCAAGGAATTTGGGAATGTACATCAGTAAATTCGCTAGGTAGCTTACTTGCTAATTCACCAATGTTAAGCAAAGACATAACTATGCCCTTTTTAATAAGAGAATTTTTACGTAATTCCTTCAAAGAGCCAGCAGCTCGTGAAAATGCAATTAAATCTCTTGCATCCTCTAGCATATGCTCTAATATAGACTTAACTCTCTCGTTCATATATTACCCTCACATCCTGTAGAACATTTTTTTTAAATTGCTCTTTAGCCTCATGCTGTAAAGCATCAAAAGTTATTAGATCCACAGACCTATTAAGAGCCTCTTCCAAATCAGTTTGTAAGCTAAAAAATAAAATTCCACGAGTATCAGGTAAAAATTCGACCAGCATATCAATATCACTGCCAGCAGTCATATCACCACGAGCAGCGGAACCAAAGAGTGCCGCTCGCTTAACAGGATATACATTTAAAACCTCAATGGCTATTGATTCAATATTATCCACTAAAAATTCCTCCTCTTGCCCTAATAAAATTATTTTACCAAATAGCAAAGCTAATTTCCACCTCAAGGCAATAATTGTTAAGATGCTTCGTCAAGTATATAATCTCATTTAGGAGGTTCCCCGATAACCCCTGTTTGTCTATATTAATCTTTAATCTATGGTAACACACTTTTCCGCATGAAAAAAGACCTGAGTCTAATCTTACTGCAAGCGTGAAAATGCTGGCAGATACAGACTTTTGGATATAGAAAAGGTACGAAATACTGGAAAGTCCAAAAAACTGTTTAATCCCTCGTATCTCGACCCTGTCACCCCCGAAGGAGTAGTCCAATGCCTTAACATCTATGGCCTCTCTTAACGGGGAAGATTGTCTTCCCCGTTACCCCTTTTCGTGGGGGTTCAAGGCTCTCCATGCGCACACAATAAAGCACCTTTCGGGGCCATTTTTGGTTCGCACG
>JAAZFB010000360.1 GCA_012511915.1 Clostridiaceae bacterium | reverse complement strand
GATGGATGCTCCCCATAGGTATCGGGAGAAAATTCTTCAATCTTCCAGTTATCTCCATTTTTTAGAATAAAGTCCATTCTAGAGAGATTTAATAACATTACAGGTTTATCTGTTGAATAGGATAAAAGTAATTCTTTTGCACCATCACTTCGATTAGAATAAAACTCCAATAATTGCTTTATGTAAATCTCTCTTTGTTTTTCAACAATTTCTTTTAATTCCATTATAGTTCAATTCTTAGGTTATATCATTGGTTAATCTTCATAAGATCTTATAATCCAAGCTATTGATTTTTAAATCCCTGTGCTTAGTAATATTTTGCTTTGGACGTTAGCATTTCGGGCCATATTTTCATTACGTAATTGTCACGTTATGTGTAAATTGTCATCGTGTCGGTGCAGGCCGCCTGAATGCTAACGGCCCGGCAATAAAGGTAGGTTGTGTTACCCGACGAAAGCACCGCCACAAATCTGTCCCGGTAGGCCAGAAAGTTGTCACGGTGCAAGGAGGGTATGGCGTGCTTTTTGCCGTCATGGCACAAGGTTTATAGAACACTGGAGCGATCGCGGTACAAGGTAAATAAGTGGTCGAGTATTTATCCCGGTAGATAAAGTTAGTAAAAGGCACTGGTGCAGCATCGCGGTACAAGTTTGGTCGAAGGCAGAAAATTATCACGGTATAGAATTATTGTTGCAGGCAGATGAGCGAATCCGGGTATATAATTGGTTGCCGATCCCGGTAAATGGCTCAGCATCATGCAAAAAGCATGAAAAGCAACTTACCTTTATTGTCCGTGTTGTATGCAGGTGTTTATTCAAAGTCAATCTGTTAGTTAACTTTATAAAACTAATATTTTTTCTAATCAATCCGCACTGACCGTGAAACGGAGTACGAATTTATTTTGTTTTTTGTGGGTGGGGAAATCCCAAAACCGTCCTTAAAGGCGGTACTTTGGCTAGCTTTGTCTGGCTGGTTTTGGTTTGAGCATGGCACGTGGCGCTTGTCAATGTGCTAACAAATAGAGTGAGCAATTCTTATTCATATCTCAAAGCTTCGACAGGATTCCTAGTCGCCGCCCGCCAACTTTGCCAGCTTACAGTTAATAGGGCAATACCTAGGGCAAGAACTCCGGCCACAGCAAATATCCACCAGCTCAATTCAGTTTTGAAAGCAAAGTTCTCTAACCATTTATTCATGAAGTAGTAAGCAATTGGTGTGGCAATTACAAAAGCGATTACTACCCATTTTACAAAGTCTTTGTTGAGCATGGTTAATATTTCGGAAACTTTTGCACCGTTAACTTTTCGGATGCCAATTTCTTTGGTGCGGGCATTTGTTGTTTGGAAAATTTGTCCCATTAAACCTAAGCATGTGATAATAAAAGTAATGATTGAAAATGTGGCAATGGCTTTCCCTTCTCGTTCTTCTTTTTTATAGAAAGCATCGAAAAAAGCATCATAAAATGTGAATATCATTGGGTTGTCAGGAACAAATTCATTCCAAACCGTTTTAAGTTGTTTCATTTGTTCAGGCAGGTTGCCCTGCATTAACTTAATGCTAACTGATGTGTAATTTGAGGTGTACATCAGACAAACAGGTGTCATTTCAGCATGTAGTGAGGCAACATTGAAATCGTTAACAACACCAATCACTCTAAATCCCCCTTCTCTCCCGTTGTTGAATGTGCGGTTTTCAAGGTTGTCCCATCCAAATTGTTTGTATGCAGTTTCGTTAATGTAGCAGGAATACCCTAAATCGGAAGTTTTAAACTTTCTCCCTTGTAACAAATGAATGCCAAACGTTTCTAAGAATTTATCGTCAACATTTATGCAATCGACATCAAAATTACTTTTGTCACTTAAGTCACTTGACATTGTCATATAAACACCTCCCGGAGCACCAAGACTACATGCAGAATTTTGTACAAACGGAAGCTGGTCAATACGTTGTTTAAGTGCATCAACATTCTTCATATCTTTTTGAAAATCGATTCGCATCAAATGTTCTTTATCAAAGCCGAGGTCTGTTGATTTTACAAAGTAAATTTGTTTCTGTATTACGATTAAACCAATCAGTAGAGCAATAGCAGTTGATAGCTGAAACATTGTTAATGTCTTTTTGCCAAACTGTTTTCCTGTAGCTGATTGTTTTTTACCAAAAAGCCGTTGTACATCAAATTTTGAAATGATATAAACCGGAGCAAAAGATGAGATAAGAATGACGGTAAATACGATAAGAAGAATTGAGCTTATTAAAACAGGAGAAAATAACCATTTAATTTCCAGCGAAGTACCTAAAAGTTGACTTGCAAAGGGGAGTATCAAAATGGTTATTTCCCAGGCAAGGGAAAAAGCAATAAGTACCGATATGGTAACATCAATAAGGTAATAAGCGCGTAAGTGCCCGGTACCTGCGCCATTGGTAACTTTTATGGCAATTTCTTTGAGGGTTGACAATTGTTTCGACAGTGAGAAATTCACATAATTGATAACTGATAAGAGTAGAATCAGTATGGCAATTGAAAGAAAAATCCGAATCATTGCTTTACTACCTGCCTTGTTCCGGTTCCCTTCAACACCAGATTCGAGATAAATATCGGTAAGCGGCTGTAAACGTATATTTTCCAGTCGTGATTTATTTGCAGGCATCTTCTGGTTGACCAAGTCTGCAAATCTCTCGGCATCAGTTTGTTCGTTCAATTGCACATAAATATCGAGAGGACTGTATTTTATTCCATTGTAAGTTGAATTGGAAAAGCGGAATTTTTTATTTTCTCCATTGTAGAAAATATCGGTATCGAAGCTAGAATTAACCGGTAAATCTTCAGAAACAGCGCTTACCGGAAGTTCAAATATATCTGAAAAATTAATGATTTCGCCTACGGCATCTGTTTTGCCAAATAATCTATTGGCTGTGCTTTTTGTAATAACCACAGAATTCAGGTCGGCAAAAGGGGCAGCAGGATTACCAGCAACAATTGGCACCGAGAATGCCTTGAAAAAATCATTAGTTGTACTAATCATAGCCTTCGACTTGATATAGTCAGTGCTATTTAATGTTTTAATGAAAACGTTTTCTTCAGAAAGAGAGACATAATTTAAAGGAATTGCTAATTTGATATCGGAATATTGTTCCATCAGTGTTTGAGCAAATTCGAAATCAATACGTGACGAATTTGTTTTTGTATCAATAAGCCTGTATATGGTTGAATGACCGGGAAAACCTTTGTCAACGGTATATTCCTTGTATGAATAAAGGGCGAGTACCATACAAACTGCAAATCCAACTGCAAATCCACTAATATTTAAAAATGAGAATAACCTATTTTTCTTTAAACTCCGAAACGACTGTTTTATGTAATTTGAAATCATAGTGATTTGTTTTTTATTCGAAATAATTTGCTTCTATCTTTTATGAGGCTTCAAATATTCTTCATCTTTTTTAAGAATGTTTAAAGTAGACGCAAGTATGATGCCAATTTTATAACTTAAACATTATCAGCATTCTTCTTTTTATCAAACAAAAACTTTGTAAAATTAATTTACAAACAATGTCAAATAATTTAGTAGTACCAACATGCATTTAGGTTCCCCAAATTGTATCTGCAAGGAGAGGAAAAAACAAAATATATTCCCATCAAACAGCACTGCCCTATCAACGGAGCACAAATCCAATCAATCCGATTTTGGTAAATATTTCAATCTTTTTATATTGTGTCAAAGTGTCTCGATTCGGTTTTTACACTTGCATACAACGGCTTGCTGGTAAAATTAGTAGCCGTTCCGCCCTTAGGCGGATGGCGCGGTGTTTGCCATTAACATGCAAAACATTGTAGTATATGGCGCGTCGGATTAG
>JAAZFB010000359.1 GCA_012511915.1 Clostridiaceae bacterium | reverse complement strand
TTTCAGCGTGTCTCTTTTTGAGAAAACGCCTATAAATGAACTGTTTACAAAACAAGATTACAAAAATATTTATACTGAAGATTATAAACAGCTGACTATCTTTGATTTATAACCGGACAGTAGTGATTTCACACTTCATTTTATTATACTCCTGAAGAACTTACTGCCAAAAATCCACAAGAAGAAGAAATTCCTGAAATAGAACGTGTATTTACCGAAGCTGCCATGCAACCAAATCCCGTAGTGAACGACCTTTTGATTGAATACAAACTCA
This sequence comes from Clostridiaceae bacterium, assembly GCA_012511915.1. Classification (GTDB taxonomy): domain Bacteria; phylum Bacillota; class Clostridia; order Monoglobales; family Firm-18; genus JAAZFB01. Next base: position 2,738 of record JAAZFB010000359.1, on the reverse strand, counting down.
CCCGCCCTGCAATCGTTTGGTTTTCTGTGCACAACAACATCGGACAACCTATGCGACGTACCAACCAACGCTCGCTCAACACAGGACAGCATAATGAAACCATACCCATGGGAGGACTTCCGGTGGGAACTTACACCGTGTATGTACATGTGGATGATATGGTAATGAGCAGGGTGTTGGTGAAGAGATGAGTCTTATTGATTTATATAGTCTTTTAGTAATTACATTACTTTTTTTGAAATCACAACAATATGAAGCATTTACTTAACATATTACTAATATTACTAATTTGGAATTGTGTATTCTCCCAGTCCCAGAACCAAAACTATATCAAAACTACTAAGTTTATTAATGATAGCAATGCAACTGTTGAAATCATCCAATATTATGATGGACTTGGTCGTCCCATTCAAACCGTACAGAAAGGAATAACACCAAACCATGCAGACTTAGTCTCATATACAGAGTATGACGATGTAGGACGTGAGTGGAAAAACCATTTACCAATAATTGGGACAGGTAACGGATCTTATGTCCCCCTATCCAATTTTTCAGGAAGCAATATATACGATGGTGAAAGCAGAGCTTATAGTGAAATACTCTACGAGCATTCGCCGCTTAACCGAGTTATTGGCAATAAAGGTCCCGGATCTGCCTGGCAAAACAACCCGACTTCGATTATGTATGAGGCAAATAATAATGAAGTTCGGTACTATTATGTAAATGAGTCCGGAGAATTGAAGTCTAACTCAAATTATCCTCCCAGCTCTCTTTATAAAACGACTACAAAAGATGAAGACAACAAATCCATAACCGAATACAAAGACAAACTCGGACGAATAGTGATGCAGCGACATGGGACCAATGTGGACACCTACTACGTTTACAACGACCTCGGTCAACTTTCTTACGTTCTGCCGCCTCTTGCTGCAGATGCCAATGGGAGTGAAGATGCAATAAATAAATACGGTTACGTGTATAAATATGATGAACGCGGAAACTGTATATACAAAAAGTTACCGGGCTGTGAATATATACGCATGGCATATGACAAAGCAAACCGGATGATTATATCGCAAGACGGGAATCAGCGTAAAAAGGGCAAAGTACTCATCACAAGATATGACATATTTGGACGGATAGCCTATGTTCATGTGTCGCATTATTTTCCTAATACAAACATTCTCAACCTACTTAAAACGGTTGTAGTTACGGAAGAATATAATGGAACAGGACTTACCGGATACACTGAAAAAAACCACGGTGTCCCAATGCGAATTGAACAACTGCTTACCGTCAATTATTACGATAACTACCAATTTGTTACAAATGACTCATTAAAATATACACAAAAAACAGGATACAGCAAAGGATATACAGATAAGCAGGGAGTTCAGAATCCGGTACACGCAGATCTAAATGCCAAAGGAATGCTTACCGGTACTCGAACGTATCAGCTTGATAACCTAAATAATTATACAACTGATGTGTATTATTATGACAACAAAGGAAATTTAGTTCAGCAACGCTCTACAAATCATTTAGGAGGTTATGACTTCGTGTATAATGACTTGGACTTTAACGGAAAACCAAACAAAACCCTGCGAATACACACTTCTCAGGGTTCACCACCGGATTATCCATTTGGAGAATGGTCTCCTGAAAACATTTCAGAACTTTACACTTACTATTATGACCATGCAGGGCGAATTTTAAAAACCACATACAAACTGAATAATGGCACTACCATAACCCTTTCTGATTTGACTAACGGCGGGTATGATGAATTAGGAAGACTCATATCCAAAAAACGCCATAATGGAACCGACACCGAATCTTTCGAATATAACATCCGAAATCAACCTACGAAAATTCAGAGCGGCACATTTGTTCAAAATCTTTATTATACTTCAAATCCTACCGGTGGAGTAGTCCGATGTTACAATGGCAATATTGCACAAACAAATTGGACTTACGGAAACACTGTAAATTATTATTCCTATACTTATGATGAGTTAAATCGACTTGAAGAAGCGGTTTTTGAAAATTTAGATATTGGGGCAGATAAAACGGAAATGTTTATATATGATAAGAATGGAAATACGATACACATTGCCAGACTTCGAGACAATGATTATATGGACATGTTAGAAATTGATTACAATGGAAATCAGATTAAGAAAATTACAGATATAGACGGTGATCAAGGATTATATAATGTGAAAGAATACCGAGATTTGGCAGATAAAGATATTGAGTTTTATTATGATGCCAACGGAAATTTAGTTACAGATTTAGACCGTGATATTGTTACAATCCGATATAATATATTAAATTTGCCGGAGCTGATACAGTTTAAGAACGGCTATCAGATTCTGAACAAATATGATGCCGCGGGGAAAAAACTAAGTTCACAGAATATCATTATCGCCACACCCGTTGTTGTGCCTATCGGAGAGATAAATACGACTTATGACCCTGATCCGTGCAGTATATACCACTGGGGAGCGGAGTATGTTGGCAATATAGAATATGCTTTTGAAAATGACTGTGATTTTCAAGTAAGGTCTTTGGATAAAATTTATAATTCGGAAGGATATGTTGTGAACGTAACAACCAATCCGAAATACTGCTACTACCGCCGAGACCATTTAGGCAATAATCGAGAAGTATGGGTCGGTGGTAATAACAGCACCATTCAGCACACCCAGTACTACGCCACCGGTTTACCCTGGGCA
>JAAZFB010000358.1 GCA_012511915.1 Clostridiaceae bacterium | reverse complement strand
GCCATTAACCGTACAGTGGAAGCTATAGCAAGGGGACAGCAGCGGATTCTGCTTGTTATGGCTACCGGTACAGGCAAGACATATACCGCATTTCAAATTGTATATCGTCTCTTGAAAAATGGCATAAAGAAAAAAGTTTTGTATCTTGCCGACCGTAACATTCTTGTAGTTCAGTCCATTCAGCAGGATTTTGCGCCCCTGGCAAAAACGATTCATAAAGTTAATTTTGCCAAGGATGATCCCGTAACCATCACCTCCTATGAGGTTTATTTCTCGCTGTATCAGCAGCTGACAGATCGGGATGATGATGAGTGCGAAAGCGACGAAGAAGAAACCGTCAGCCGTCTTGCCAAGCTATTCCATAAGGATTTCTTTGATCTCATTATCGTAGATGAGTGTCATCGCGGGTCGGCGAAAAAGGACAGCAATTGGCGCAAGATTCTTGAATACTTCTCGTCGGCTACACAAATCGGTATGACTGCTACGCCGAAAGAAACAAGATATGTCTCCAATATCGATTATTTTGGCGAACCAATATACACATACAGTTTGCGTGAGGGTATTGATGACGGTTTCCTCGCACCATTTAAGGTTATAAATATCCGCACCAATATCGGCGAAGGTTGGCGTCCGTATAAAGGGCAGCTAGATAAATATGGCAGGGAAATAGAAGACCGCATTTATACAAACAGTGACTTTGATTACAACATCATTCTTGAAGATCGTACAGACGAAGTCGCCAGAGAGATTTCGGATTACCTTAAAGGCACTGATAGAATGCAGAAAACAATTGTGTTTTGTGCAAATGAAGACCATGCTGAACGGATGAGAATTGCACTAATAAACCATAACAAAGATATGGTTAAAAAGAATCCGGATTATGTTGTACGCATAACAGGCAGCGATGTATATGGTAAAAGTAAGTTGGATTACTTCATCTCTGTTTCCTCCCTATACCCGGTTATTGCAACAACATCGAAACTTCTTTCAACCGGCGTGGATTGTAAGATGGCTAAGCTGATTGTACTTGATAAAATGATTGGTTCTATGACGGAATTTAAGCAGATAATCGGTCGCGGCACCAGGGTGCGTGAGAAAGAAGGCAAAACACACTTTGTAGTTATGGACTTCCGTAATGTGACGCGCCTGTTTGCAGATCCCGAATGGGATGGACCAATTGAGCAGGATGAAGATTACGGCAAAAACACAGGTCACACTTCCAACCCTGATACGCCTTATGATGATGATCCAGGACCAAAAGAGAAGCCAATCGTTGACGAACAGGGATGCACAGTGGTAGTGATAGGGAAAACAGTTTCAGTTTACGATGCAAATGGCAAGTTACTCCGTCAGGAAAGCATTATCGATTACACTAAATCCAATATAATGGGCTCATACGCTTCTCTTGAGAATTTTATTCGTCAATGGACTGCCGAAGAGAAGAAAGAGAAAATACGGGAATTGTTTTTGGAACGCGGTATCGATCTTGAAAGCTTAAAGGCAGATCAAAACATGTCCGATGGGGACGATTTCGATTTCATATGCCATGTTGCTTTTAACCAGAAAGCTTTGACAGGACGTGAACGCGCCAACAATGTAAAGAAGCGTGATTTCTTAAACAAGTATAGGGGCGCAGCTCGTGAAGTACTTGAAGCTCTTCTTGATAGGTATATGAACATGGGTATTTACGAAATAGAAAAAACCGAAGTATTAAAGCTTGATCCATTCAGGAAGTTTGGCAAGCCATCAAAGATTGCACAGTACTTTGGTGGCAAATCCGAATATTTGAAAGCAATCAAAGAATTAAAAGAAGAAATATATAAGGTGGGCTAAAAATATGGGCAACTTGACAACCTTTGTAAAAAGAATCCGCGACATCATGCGCAATGATGCCGGTATTAACGGTGATGCACAGCGCATAGAGCAGCTTGCATGGTTGCTGTTTTTAAAAGTATATGACGCCAG
>JAAZFB010000357.1 GCA_012511915.1 Clostridiaceae bacterium | reverse complement strand
GGCATGGAGGTTATAGGCTATGACCCATTTATTTCGATTGATGCTGCATGGGGTTTGTCGAGGGCAGTAAAAAAAGCAGAAAACATTAGCGATATTTATGCAGAAAGTGATTATATAACGCTTCATATTCCGTTGAATGACAGCACAAAAGAGCTTATTAATGCCGATGTTATTGCCGACATGAAAGACGGGGTAAGGATACTTAATTTTTCAAGGGGTGGGCTTATACAAGACGATGCTATCATTGATGCTTGCCAGAGCGGTAAGGTGGCGTGTTATGTTACCGACTTTCCCAACAAAAATATGATTTCGCAAAAGTCTATTATTCCGATCCCGCATCTTGGTGCATCTACACCGGAAAGTGAAGAGAATTGTGCCGTTATGGCAGTGCAAGAGTTGCGTGAATATTTAGAGAACGGAAACATAATTAATTCCGTAAATTTCCCTGATTGCACTTTGGAACGCCAGGCGCCCATCAGGCTATGCATCAATCATCATAATATCCCGAAAATGTTGAAACAGTTCTCCGAGATATTTGGCGAGCATAATATCAATATCGATAATATGCTTAACAAAAGCAGAGGGCAAATGGCATATACGATAATTGAATCTTCGCAAATTCCCGATAACGGAACAATGCAAACATTAGAACATATTGAAGGCGTACTAAAAGTCAGGGTGATAAAATAGTGCTTTTGTCTTTGCGCCTGGAGTTAAAATCGATATATTGAATGCGCTCCATCTCTTTTTGGGCATTTTCAAAAGCAACGCTTAACATAAGTTTTAATCTGTTAATTTGATTAACTTCACTTGCGCCGGGGTCATAATCCACCGTAACAATGTTGGATTGTGGATATAACCGGCGCAGTTGTTTTATCATTCCTTTTCCGGTAACGTGATTTGGCAGGCAAGCAAAAGGCTGAACACAAACGATATTAGGCACATTTGACTTTATCAGTTTTATCATTTCTGCCGTTAAAAACCAACCCTCACCCGTGATGTTGCCAAGTTGCAACACTTCTTTTGCCAAATTTGCGAGTGTGGATATATGAACCGGTGCATGACTGGCAAATAATGGTTTCTTTTTCAACGTTTCTATCATATGTTTTCTGTATTTTTCGATCAGATAAATTACAACATTTGAGGCGATTGCCGCTACAGTGCTTTTGCCTAAATTTTTACCTTTAAAATTAGCATTATAAAAACAATAGAGGAAAAAGTCTATAATCCCGGGCATTACAGCTTCCCCACCCTCACGCTCTATTACGCCGATTAAGTCGTTATTTGCATCGGGGTGGAACTTTACAAGTATTTCTCCGACAATGCCTACTTTTGGTTTAACCGCCCAATTATCCGCATCAATCAGCTCAAAGTCGCGTATTATGTCGTTAATTACCATTTTCATTTCGACTGTTTTGTTTTCGAGCATATTTTTAAGCTTCAAAATCCAGCTATCCAGTATTCTGTTTGTTGTGCCGAGCACGTTTTCATACGGTCGTATTCTCAGCGAAAGAGTAAGTAATAAATCGCCTAGTACAAGTGCCTTCAAAGATAAGTCAATCAGGGCAAGGGTCGGTTTAAAGCCCGGATTACCCTCAAGCCCGGACACATTTAAAGAAATGACCGGCACGTTGCCAAACCCCGCGTCCATTAGCGCTTTTCGAATAAAGGCAATATAATTTGTTGCGCGGCAACCTCCTCCCGTTTGGGTGATAAATACCGATGTGTTATCCGCACTATACTTACCGGATAGGAATGCATTTATTATTTGCCCTGTTACAATAATAGAGGGATAGCATGCATCGTTATTGACATACTTTAATCCGGTTTCAATATCCTCTGCAGTAGCTTTTTCAAGCAGCTTGGCATTGTATCCGTTTGCTCGAAAGGCAGATTCCAATAATGCAAAGTGAATAGGGCTCATTTGCGGAAAGATTATTGTATGTTCTTGCCTCATTTGTTTTGTAAACACAGTTCTGTTAAGCTGATACGATTTTTTTTGATTTCCGAAAAACTTCTTGTTATCACGTGTTTTGATTGCGGCTTTTAAAGAGCGCATACGCACACGGGCAGTGCCGAGGCTTGAGAGCTCATCTATTTTCAGGACAGAATAAAGTTTGTTTTTTGAATCTAAAATTTCATGTACCTGGTCTGCTGTAACCGCGTCAAGCCCGCATCCGAATGAAGTAAGCTGCACAAGCTCTAAATTTTCATTGCGCGAGACGTATTCGGCAGCCAAATAGAGGCGGGTATGATATGTCCATTGGTCAACTACCCTAATGGGACGTCGTAACTTGCCCAAATGGGCAATACTGTCCTCTGTCAGCACGGCAAAGCCGAGTGAATTAATCATATCGGCAACGCCATGGTTAATTTCAGGGTCTACATGATACGGTCTGCCCGCCAAAACAATGCCCTTCATTTGATGGGTTTGGAGTAATGCAATTGTTTGCTCACCTTTGTTTTGCATATCGCTTTTAAACCTTGCCAATTCAGCGAAAGCAGATGTTGCGGCACGCCGAATCTCATAATAAGATATGCCGAAAGTTTTTAATGTTTTATACATTTGGCTAATAAATGCGTTTTTATTTTCTAATGTTAAAAACGGCCGCAAAAGCAATATGTTCTTGCTGCGTAAAGCATCCATATTGTTATGTATTACATCGGGGTACGATGTTACAATGGGACAGTTATAGTGGTTGCCCGATTGGTCAGTTTCCTTTCGCTCATACGGTATGCAGGGATAGAAGATAGTTTTAACACCCGACTCAACAAGGCTTGCAATATGTCCATGCACTAATTTTGCCGGGTAACATACACTTTCGCTTGGGATTGTGTCCATACCTTTTTGGTATAACGTATTGCTGCTTCTTTCAGACAACTGCACCGAAAAATCAAGTTGAGTAAAAAAGGTAAACCAAAGCGGATAATTTTCATAAATATTAAGAACCCGTGGTATACCGATAGTGCCGTGTTTTGCAATATCCGGATGAAGAGGTTTATAGTCGAAAAGCCGCCGATATTTATAATCATACAAGTTTGGCAAAACAGTGGTGTCGGTTTTTTGCACGCCCCCACCTTTATCACATCTGTTCCCGGAAATAAAACGCTGCCCGTTTGCAAAAGTTGATATAGTTAACCTGCAGCTGTTGGGGCATTGCTTGCAGTGGGTATGTCTTGTTGTTAAATGAAAGTCATTAAGTTGTTCCGGATTTATTATTTCGCATCTGTTTCCGTCATATCGTTCTGCAGCAATTAAAGCAGCACCAAAAGCACCCATTATTTCCGCAATTTCAGGACGGATGACCTCTTTCCCCGTCAGCAGTTCAAAACAGCGCAAAACAGAATCGTTTTTAAAAGTGCCGCCTTGAACAACTACTTTTTCGCCTATCTGGTTAATATTGCGAAGTTTGATTACTTTATACAACGCATTTCTAATAACGGAATACGAAAGCCCTGCACTTATGTCACCTACTGTGGCGCCTTCTTTTTGCGCCTGCTTCACACGGGAGTTCATAAATACGGTGCAACGTGTTCCCAAGTCGACAGGTTGTTTTGCGAACAAAGCCTCTTGCGCAAACCGGGGTGTGTCCATGCCGAGAGAATGCGAAAAAGCTTGTATAAAGGATCCACAGCCGGAAGAACATGCTTCGTTTAGCATTATGTCTTCAATAAAGCCGTCTTTCACTTTCATGCACTTCATATCTTGCCCGCCGATGTCTATTATAAAATCAACGTCGGGGCAGAAAAATTCCGCCGCTTTGTAGTGTGCAATTGTTTCTATTTCACCCTCGTTAATGTTAAAGGCAGCTTTAAGCAATTTTTCACCGTAGCCCGTTGTACAGGCGTTTGCTATGTATGCATCTTTGGGTATGAGTGAATAAAGCTCATTTAGAATTTTTGCGCCCCATTGTATCGGGCTGCCTTCGTTAAGGGAATAAAATGAATATAAAAGTTTGCCTTGTTTATCTATCAGTGCCGCTTTAATTGTGGTGGAGCCTGCATCAATACCTAAAAACAGTTCACCGCGGCAATTTTTTATGTCTTCTTTGACAGCGGTATTTTTATTGTGCCGTTCAATAAAGGAATTGTATTCATTCCTGTCTTTAAAAAGCGGCTTGATTCTTGGTATTTCTATTTGAATACCGCTGCTTTGTAAAATTGCATCTGCAAGCTCGCCAATTCCTATACATTGTTCCGAAGCAAGCATTGATGCGCCCAACGCTACAAATAATTGCGAATTTTCGGGATGGGAGAAGCTTTTGGCATGAGGGGCAAGGGTTTTTTCGAATTGCTTTCTGAGTTGGGGCAAGAAATGAAGAGGTCCGCCTAAAAACACAATATTCCCCTCAATCCGTCTGCCTTGAGCAAGTCCGCTGATTGTTTGAATAACAACTGATTGAAATATTGAGGCGGCGATATCTTCTTTTGCGGCGCCCTCGCTTAAAAGCGGTTGGATATCTGATTTAGCAAAAACACCGCAACGTGCCGCAATGGGGTAAATAGCTTTGTGTTTGCTTGCAAGCTCGTTAAGCCCGGCGGCATCGGTTTTTAGCAATGATGACATCTGGTCGATGAACGCACCTGTACCGCCGGCGCATATGCCGTTCATTCTCTGCTCCATTCCGTTTGTAAAGTATAGAATTTTGGCATCTTCCCCGCCTAACTCGATTGCCACGTCGGCATTTGGAACAAAAAACTTTGCCGCAGTTTTTGCAGCAATCACCTCTTGCACAAAATCTATCCCAAGCGCCTTGGAAAGCAAAAGTCCGCCAGAGCCGGTAATGGCAACCGGTGCATTCAAATCTGCAATAGCTGCTTGAACGTTTTGAATCATTTTATGTACGGTGCTTTTTATCTCGGAAAAATGACGTGTATAGTCGTTGTAGACTATATTATGATTATCGTCTGAAACAACGAGTTTAACAGTTGTTGAGCCAATATCAATTCCAAGGCGATAATTTTTTGACAATACTGTCCCTCCCAAATTAATAAGTAAAAAAGACTACCTAATTATACTATTTATATTGTATTTATTCAAGCGGTATTTTATTAGACCTGTCCGGAAATTTAACGCGATACTAAACACTAATTAAAAACCAACTAAGATTTTCAAGGATTTTTTCTGTTCAGGGCTAATATAAATATAAACAACCATATTAAAAGACTTGCCTTTTAATTAGATATTAGTATAATATTGAATTTAAAGGCAAGTTATGGTAAAATACGTTTACAAATTGTACATATCTTTTTTTTTGAGAATGTGTTACAATATTAGAATGGGGTGTTGAATAGTGAATACCCAGTTATTCGGTATCCCTATTTTATTCTAAATAAAGGTTGGGTTGAGTTGTGCGAAAACTAATTTCAAATTTCAAAAGACTTTTTACAAAAAAGAAAACAGTATATTTAGTTATAGTCTTGATTGCCGTTATAGTAGGCGTTACGGCATATTCAAAGCTTAGTAACAAGCCGGTTGCCGAGGCTGACGGTTTTACTTCCTCAAAGGTTACCCGTGGCGATATCGCATTAAATATTAGCGGTTCGGGGACGGTGGAACCGGTATTGAGATACGAAATAATTTCGCTTGTACGCGGTGAAGTAATATCGTGTCACTATGAAGAGGGCGATATTGTTCAAGAGGGGGATGTTTTATATCAAATAGACTCCACTGATTTGCAAAATACGATACAAAAGCAGCATAACAGCATATCAAAGGCTATGCTTACCGCAAAGACGAATGCGGAAAATATCGAAAATCTTAGCGTGAGGGCCCCGATAAGCGGTATACTGTCCGGTTTTAATATTAAAGAGGGGGATACCGCGAGGACAGATAGTGTCGGCACAATATCGAATAACAGTTCCTTTATCGCTACAGTACCCTTCAATGCAAGCCAGCTTGGTCACATTAACATCGGGGATACCGCAACGATAGTAAGCGCATTATATATGACTACGCTTGAGGGTCGCGTTACATATAAATCAAGCGCGTCTTCACTATCCGAAGATGGCAGCGCATTGTATGATGTCGAAATTACACTTGCCAACCCCGGCTCCCTTGCAAGTGGCATAAGTGTAGGTGCAACAATACATACAGCCACCGGTGATGTTAAATCACCTGCTTCCGGCACAATTAAAGATGCCGGAGTTGCCAATGTTATACCAAAGGTAGGCGGCAAGGTGGTAAAGGTCTATGCCAGAGATAACGGGCATGTAAACAAAGGGGATATATTATTTCAAATAGACGGCACCGAGTATTTGCAGGAACAACAAAGGACTAATTTAGAGCTTAAAGATTTGCAGCTTTCCCTGCAAACATCTACCAAGGAGCTTGAAAACTATAATATTAAAGCACCCATTAGCGGTGTTGTTATTTCAAAAGAATATAAAACAGGCGATACCATAGGGGGCAGCCAAGGTGCAAGCGCATCATTAATGACAATAGCAAATACCTCTTCCATGGTGTTTAATCTTGATGTGGATGAGCTTGAAATAGCAAAGGTGGTGGAAGGTCAAACCGCAAACATCACGGCAGATGCCTTGGCGGACCAAGCATTTGTCGGAAGAGTAACAAAAATAGCCAAGGAAGGAGTATCGCAAAACGGCGTTACAACATATAAGGTAGAGCTCATGATAGAAGAGCCGGGCGAACTTATTGCCGGAATGAATGTCAATGCTGAAATAATGGTTGAAGAGGCTAAAAATGTTTTGCTCGTGCCGGTTTCAGCCGTTTCGGGAATAAAAAACGGGCAGGGTACGGTAATGGTAAAAAACACGGCTGATACAGATGGAAATACCGATAAACCTGTTCGTGGAGATGGATTTGCGGGTGATAAACCGGCACAGGCGCAACAACGTCCTAACACGCCGGATATGTCGAAAAAGCCCGCAAATGCAGTAAGTAATTATGTACCCAAAAAGGTGGAAATAGGCATTGCAAATAATGATTATATAGAAATTGTTAGTGGTTTAAACGAAGGCGACGAAGTCTTTTATGTAGGGGCGTCAAACAACAATCGGAACTTCTTTGGCGGTGGCGGAATGCCTATGGGTGGTTCCAATATGCATGTTCAACCCGGCAGAAGCGGCAGGTAGGGTGTGATATGATAAAGATAAAAAACATGTATAAGATATATAAAATGGGAGAAACCGAGGTGCGTGCGCTTGACGGTGTCAGTTTACATATACGCCAAAATGAATTTGTGGCAATTGTAGGTCCATCCGGCAGCGGTAAAACAACCCTTATGAATATGATAGGATGTCTTGATACACCAACAGAGGGTAAATATTATATCGACGGTATAGATACAGACAAAATGAATGATACTCATCTTGCCGATTTACGCAACAGAAAGATAGGGTTTATTTTTCAAAGCTATAATTTGCTCGGGAAGCTTTCTGTGCTTGAAAATGTTGAACTGCCCCTAATTTATTTAGGAAAAACAAAAAGTGAGCGTTTGGCACTTGCAAAAGAGGCAATTAAGCGCGTCGGGTTAGAGGGCAGGGAACGGCACAAGCCAAATCAACTCTCAGGCGGTCAACAGCAGCGTGTCGCAGTTGCGCGTGCCCTTGCAAATAACCCGGCATTAATTCTCGCCGATGAACCTACCGGTGCTTTGGACAGCAAAACAGGGTTTGAACTGTTAGAAATGTTAAAGGATATTCACAAAGCGGGAAATACCATTGTTCTTATTACGCATGATAAGGAAATAGCACAAAATGCCAAACGGATAATTTCGATACACGACGGTAAAATTTATTCCGACACAGAAATGGAGGTTGGCATTATTTGAACATTTTTCAGGCTATAAAAATGGCATTAAAAAGCATCTTCAGCAATAAGATGCGCTCTTTTTTAACTGTACTCGGTATCATAATCGGTGTTATGGCAGTAATAATAATGATAAGCATTGTGGAAAGCTCAACGGCACAGATAATGGATCAAATGGAAAGCTTGGGTACAAATATGATATCGGTTAGGTTGACGGGGAGAAACACTACCCGCAACTTAGACATGAAAGATATGCAAAATATAGTTAATGGAAACCCCGAATACTTTACCGGTGTTGCACCCTCTTTAACCGGTAACCCTACAATAAAAGTAGGCACCGAAAATAACACAACAAGCCTTACCGGGACAAATCACAATTATGCTACGATAAACAATGCAGAAATTGAATTCGGGCGTTTTATTACCGAACAAGATTGCGATGCAAGAAATAAAACCGTAGTAATAGGCAAATATATTCAAAATCAATACTTCCCCGGTGAAAACCCGCTTGGTCAAACGATGAAGATATCCGCACAGGTATTTACCGTTGTGGGTGTGCTTAAAGCTAAAACTACTACAATAACACAAGGCACACCGGATGACGTTGTAATTATACCGTATACAACAGCGCAGCGGCTTTTGCGGGATTCAAAAATCAGAAGCTATTATTTCCAGGCGGTGAGCACTGAGGTCGCGGATAAGGCATCGGACAAATTAGAAGAGAAATTGTTGAAACTGTTGGGCGATGCGGATGCATATATGGTTTTGAATCAGGCGCAAATGCTTGAATCGGTTGCTACAATAACAGATACCCTATCCCTTATGTTAGGCGGAATAGCAGGCATTTCACTGCTTGTGGGCGGCATAGGAATAATGAATATTATGTTGGTATCCGTTACAGAACGAACACGCGAAATTGGTATACGAAAGGCAATTGGAGCAAGGAGAAGAAGCATTTTAACGCAGTTTTTAATTGAGTCTATAGTGGTCAGCTTATTAGGCGGTTTTATTGGTATTTTGTTTGGTATTGCCGGTACTGATATAATCGGTAAACTTATAAAAATCGAAACGACTGTATCATTATCCGTGATTATTATGGCAACGTCCTTTTCGATGGGCATCGGTGTTTTTTTTGGTTGGTATCCTGCAAACAAAGCATCAAAGCTCAACCCTATAGAAGCCTTGCGTTTTGAATAATTTATATTGAGGAGCAAAAAGATGAAGAAATTAGCTGTATTTATTATATTTGTAATGTTTTTTCAAAGTGTTGCGTTTGCCCATTTTGATGATGTCGCAACCGACAGCGTATATCATGAGGCAATCGGCCGTCTTGTCAGTTACGGTGTAATTAGCGGTAAGGGTAATAATTTGTTTGACCCCTACGGAGGCCTTACACGTGCGGAAATGGCAAAAATCGCAACGACTGTTGCCGGGCTTGGCAGTGAAGCGGTGGCAAACAGCGAAACCAGCTTGTTCAGTGATATACAAGACGGTTTTTGGGCGACCGGATATGTCAATATTGCCGCGAAAAATCAAATTATTTTGGGTTATCCGGACGGCACCTTTGCGCCGCAAAAGCAATTGACATACGCTGAAGCTGTTACAATACTATTGAGACTTTTGGGGTACGGTACCCAAGAACTCGGCAACAACTGGCCTTATGCTTATATGGCAAAGGCACGTGAAATAGGGCTGTTAGACGGTCAGAGCAGCGGTGATTTTGACTTTATTAACAGGGCGAACATTGCATTGGTAATAGACCGTGCGTTGTTGACGGATATGAATAATGCCCAAGAACAGACAGCGAAAAAGCTTATTGAGCTGATGGATTTTACCGTTACACCGGAATGTATAATCCTTGCGACAAGCCAAGAGAGTAAGAATTTGCTGTCGGATGAAATAAACACTACATTGGGCACGTATAAACGAAGCGATGACAGTGTATCGCAATATGTAACCAGAAAGGTCAAGCTTATATTAAACAAGGACAATAAGGTGGTAAATGTGCTGCCGCTTGGTTCTGAGGGTAAAAATGTAATAATACAAAGCGTTGTAGATACTGAGTTGGCATACACAGTAGATGGCAGAATGGAGTCTATAAGGCTTGGGGATAATTCAATAGTATATTACCAGGGTGTTAAAAAGACTTTCAGCGAAGCAAAGTCTGTTATGGATACAGGCATGACGATGGCAGTTTATTATTCGCCTGACGGTACATACGACTATTCCGTTATAAAAGATTTTGAAATGCTGGGTCCTTTTGTTATTACCGCTGATTTTACCGGCGATGAAACTTATATAGAAAAACAACCGTTGGAACGTCAAAATTTGCGTATTATTCGAGACGGCTTCGATGCTGAGCTTTCGGATATAAAAGCGCTTGATGTTGCGTATTATAATGCTGTGTCAAACATTATATATGTCTATTGTGATAAGGTTTCGGGTGTGTATGAAGAGGCATTGCCAAGCAAGGCAAGTGTTACAAAAATTGTGTTGTCGGGTGCAGAGTATCAGCTCGAAACGCAAAGAGCGGCGCAACTTTTGGGTGAGCATAGCGGTGCGTATAAACTAAATGATTATATCACTCTGTTGCTCGGCAAAGACGGAAAAGTTGTAAGTGTGGTTAATGTCAGCGCATCCGAACAGACCGTCCACGGCGTAATTTTGTCTTCCGGCACCCAAATCAGTCAGCAAGAGCAGACTAAGGGCTCGACCCAATATTACATAGAAGTATTTACCGTTAACGGGCTAACGCAAACCTTTATAACGGATAAAGATTATACCCAATATCGGGGTAGGGTTATCAAATACAACTTTAAAGATGGACTCATGGTACCTCAACTATTGCAACAAAATTCAATAGAGTGGAAAATTGATAGAAAGAATAATATGATAGGCGGCTTTCATTTATCAAAAGACGTAAAATTAGTCGACCTGGTTTATTCTTCGCACATAAAGAGTCGAGCTGACGCCAGTGCAAAAATGATAGATTTTTCTGAAATACCGTACGACAGTTTATCGAAAAACGATGTGCTTTTTGCCTATGTGGACCCGAAATTTAATGAAATCCAGTTTATTGTATTTAATAATATTACCCTTTCACGATATCAATTCGGAATGTATGTAAAAGATTCGAGGTCTGGCATAACACTAAACATAAAGGGCGAGCAAACTACTTACTCCGGGAAAAAATTTGCACCGCAAGTTGGGCAAGCAATCATGGCAAATATCCAAGGCAATTCATTGCTTGAGTTAAAAGCACTTACTAAGCTTTCAACAAGCGGCACTTTCGAAGCAATAAACATTGAAAAAATACGTATTGGAGGGGAAAATTATCCCCTTGCCCCGGATTTCACAATTTTTAAGCATGTGGATTTTAACTATCTCGTAGTTTCTTTAGACGATATTGAATCATATGATATAGGCAGCATTTCCATTTATGCAGATACTTTGCCTAAGTGGGGCGGTTTGGTAAGGGTAGTTGTATTTACCCCAAACACCGATTAAAAACCGACTGTCTTTGCGGTATTTTCCCCGCTCGACTTTCGAATTTTTCGGTTAAATAACAATGGTTATTCGCCCTCAAAATTCAAAACCCGAACAGAAAAAATCCTCGCAAATCTTAGTTGGTTTTTAATTAAAGATTAGTATAAAGAGCTCATACCACAGTGACAGACTGTGATATTGAGCTTTTTTCATTTTCTCATATCGAACTTTTGTTCTGTTATTGCACTAAATGTGTAACAAAATCGTAAAATAATTAAAATTATCTTTCAAAACTATTGAAATATCTGAAAAATCTCTTATAATAATACTAAGTGGTAAAAAAGTGGTGTTTTGTGGTTTACGTTCCCAAATAAGGCGGTGAGTGCATGTTAACGGGTGAATTCCAGCATAATATTGATGTAAAAGGCAGGATGATAATGCCCGTTAAATTCCGTGATGAATTGGGCGAAAAGTTTGTTGCCACCAAGGGCCTTGATAAGTGTCTTTTTATTTTCCCTCAAGCAGAATGGGAAAAACTTGATAAGCAATTATCTGAGCTGTCATTATCAAAAGGACGTGAAATACAGCGTTTTTTTTACGGCGGCATGGTTCAATGTGAAATTGACAAACAAGGTCGCATTTTGGTGCCTGCAAACTTACGCGAATATGCATCTTTAGAAAAAGATGCAATAATTATCGGGCTTAACAAAAGGGCGGAAATCTGGAGTAAGACCAATTGGGATATGCAAAATGATAGGTTTATTCAAAACACAGACGAGGTTGCCCTTCAAATGGAAGATTTAGGC
>JAAZFB010000034.1 GCA_012511915.1 Clostridiaceae bacterium | reverse complement strand
GCTTACACATTATAACATTTTTTGGGCATTTATTCAACTGCTTCTTTTTATCAAAATCGCCATGAAAAAATTACAATATTGTGCATTTTCAACAAAAAATGGCATTTTTTTTGTTAAACCAGTTCTATTATCGCCATTTCTGCCGCATCACCGCGTCTTGGTCCGATTTTTATTATCCTTGTATATCCGCCGTTTCTATCAGCATACTTCGGAGATATCTCATCAAATAACTTTTTAACGACATCCTCCTTGGTAATAAAGCTCATTGCAAGACGACGCGAATGCAGAGTGTTCGTTTTGCCGAGTGTAATCATTTTCTCGACGGTGCTGCGTAATTCCTTGGCACGCGTTTGGGTAGTTTCTATTTTGCCATGCTCTATTAATGAAGTTGTCATGCCACGAAGCATAGCCATCCTTTCGTCCGTAGCCCTGCCAAGTTTCCTGTTAATCGCCATCTAAATATTCGCCTCCTTATACAATTATTCTTCTTCGTTTGCTAATCCCAATTCGAATGCCGCTAATTTCTGAATGACCTCTTCCAATGATTTTTTGCCAAGGTTCCTTACTTTCATCATATCTTCTTCTGTTTTGTTAATGAGGTCTTCAACGGTATTTATAGCCGCACGCTTTAAGCAATTATAAGAACGAACGGATAAATCAAGTTCTTCTATTGTCATTTCAAGAACCTTTTCTTTTTTGCTTTCTTCTTTTTCTACCATTATTTCAGCATTTCTCGCCTCATCCGTCAATTCAATGAATAAGTTTAGGTGTTCGTTCAATACCTTCGCGCCAAGCGAAATGGCATCATCCGGTTTTATGGTGCAATCAGTCCAAACCTCTAATGTAAGCTTATCATAGTCGGTAACCTGACCTACACGGGTATTTTCCACTTCGTAATTCACCTTGCGCACCGGTGAAAAAATAGAGTCCACCGGAATGGTACCGATTATGCCGGAACTGTCCTGCTTATTTTTCTCGGCTGTAACATAGCCTCTGCCCTTATTCAGGGTTATTTCCATGTATAGTTTTGCATCCTCGTTAAGGGTAGCAATGTGCAAATCTCCGTTTAGTATTTCAACATCGGCATCTGCCGTTATGTGCCGGGCACAAATCTCCCCTTCACCCTCAGCTTCAATATAAACGACCTTTGGACCATCGCCGTGTATTTTGGCACACAGCTCCTTAATATTCAGAACTATCTCTGTTACGTCTTCTTTTACCCCTGGAATGGTTGAAAATTCATGTAAAACACCCTCAATTTTTATTGAGGATACCGCCACACCGGGTAAGGAAGACAACATTATCCTGCGTAGTGAGTTGCCAAGCGTAATACCGTACCCACGCTCTAAGGGTTCAACCACAAACTTTGCATACGAACCGTCCGGGCTTTGTTCCATGTATTCAATTGATGGCTTTTCAATTTCAATCATTATAAAAACCCTCCTTTTTTTATTAATAATTAGGGCTTACTTAAAAAGTCAAAAAGCCTTATTTTTCTAAAGAAAAATTAAATCTTTTGACTTCCAATCTGTATGGTTTTTGAGCCTTTGTGAACAAAAACCATACAGATTGGGTTTTAACAAAGTAAGCTTTTCCTTTGTTAAAACTTTATGATGCCGATAATTATGGGTAAAAATCAATAATCGTTTCACATTTTATTGATTTTTCGGGGGATATTTCCCCCGTCCTTAAAAAGTTACACTTTTTAAGGATACCCTAATTACAACACCAAAACAGTGTTTGAGGGTAAATACTACCTTGAATATAGCTCTACAATTAGATGTTCTTCTATCGGTAAATCAATATCTTCCCTTTGCGCCAAAGCAACCACCTTTGCAGTGTGGGTGTTGCGGTCTAAGTCCAACCATTTTGGAATTATTCGAGAGGCATTGGATTCTAATATGCCTTTCATCTTATTCGATTCGCGGCTTTTTTCTTTTATGGAAACTACATCGCCCGCCTTAACCAAAAATGATGGGATATCAACTTTTTTCCCGTTAACGGTAAAATGCCCATGCGTTACAAGCTGACGTGCTTCCGGGCGCGAATTACCAAAGCCAATGCGATAAATAACATTGTCAAGCCTTGATTCTAATATTGAAAGTAAATTTTCGCCCGTTACGCCAGTTTTCTTGTTTGCAAGTTCAAAATAGCTTTCAAATTGTTTTTCCAGTATACCGTAATATCGTCGCACCTTCTGCTTTTCTCTAAGCTGAAGACCATACTCTGAAGTCTTTTTGCGTCCTTGACCATGTTGTCCTGGTGGATATTGACGACGACCTACTGCACATTTATCGGTATAACATCTATCACCTTTTAAAAACAGTTTTTGCCCTTCGCGTCTGCACAATCTGCAAACAGCACCTGTATATCTTGCCATATTCATTCTCCATTCTGCCGCTGTGCCTCGGCACAATACTATAATTTGTTATCTCCTATCATGCACAGCTAAAACCGATAGGAGAGCACAACAATTATACCCTTCTTCTTTTAGGTGGGCGACACCCGTTATGAGGAATGGGTGTTACATCCTTTATCATGTTAACTTCAAGCCCGGCGGATTGGAGCGCCCTAATAGCTGCTTCCCTGCCGGAGCCGGGGCCCTTGACATAGACCTCTATCGATTTCATTCCATGCTCCATAGCAGCTTTGGCGGCTACTTCCGCTGCCATTTGAGCCGCAAAAGGAGTGCTTTTTCTTGAACCGCGAAAACCGAGTCCACCGGCGCTCGCCCACGAAATAGCGTTTCCCATAACATCTGTTATAGTTACTAATGTATTATTAAAGGTGCTGCGTATATGTGCCGCGCCTTTTTCTATATTCTTCCGTTCCCGTCTCTTTGTTGTCCTTCGCTTAACATCTGCCTTTGCCATATCATCACTCCTATACTTATTTCTTTTTAGCCCCTACTAACCTCTTAGGTCCTTTTCGTGTCCTAGCGTTGGTTTTGGTGCGCTGTCCTCTAACAGGAAGACCTTTTCTATGACGAATGCCACGATAGCATCCTATTTCCTGCAATCGCTTTACATTAAGGGCAACTTCACGACGCAAATCGCCCTCCACTTTAAAGTCGTGGTCTATCGTTCCACGAATTGCAGCGACTTCACTGTCGCTTAAATCCTTAACCCTTATATCAGGGCTTACCCCTGCTTTTGTTAATATCTTTTTTGAACTGCTTTGACCTATTCCAAATATACTGGTTAAACCAATTTCAACCCGTTTATCATTTGGTAAGTCGACACCTGAAATTCTTGCCATTAACCTTTTCACCTCCGTGTTTTTTCTATGCTAACTATATAAAGGAAAAATGATAATCGGCACAAGCAGCTGCGCAAAGTGTGTTGCTTCTACCGTCATTTTTATTATTACCCTTGTCGCTGTTTATGCTTAGGGTTTTCGCATATTATCATGATTTGCCCTTTGCGTTTAATAATTTTACATTTCTCACATATTTTTTTAACTGATGCTCTTACCTTCATAGTTTTGCTCCCTTCTTCGCAGATACTGTGCATAAAACCGTAATGTTCTATTGGCTTTAACTGCTATTGGCTGTTATTTTGCCCGCCAAGTAATTCTTCCTTTTGTTAAATCATATGGTGATATTTCAACAGTGACTTTATCCCCGGGCAATATCCGAATATAGTTCATACGTAGTTTTCCGGAAATATGGGCAAGTATTTTATGTCCGTTGGTCAACTCTACATTGAACATTGCGTTTGGCAAGGCCTCTAAAACCTTACCTACTATTTCTAACACATCATCCTTTGCCATATTAATCCCCTCCCTCGTTTTGAATATCCGTTTTATTAAATTCACTCAGCTCGCGGCGCACTTCTAAATTTGTAACCCTTTCGTCAACCGCTAACTTATTAGCGATAAAATCGGAATATCCTACACCAAGTTTTAAATGTTTAATCTTCTTTCGCTTGGGCTTATCAATCTTACGCTTTTTGCCATCGCAAATCAGCGCATACTCTCCATCTGTCGCCATGACGACAAAAAAACCTGCCTTATCGCGCCCAGCCTTAGAATAAACAATATCGCCGGGATTTGTATCCAAAAATAGTCACTCCATTCTATCTCTCCACTGTAAGCAGCAGTGGCTCTGCACCGGTAATTGCGATTGAGTGTTCATAATGCGCCGACAGAGAACCATCGATTGTGGTAACGGTCCAACCGTCCTTTGATATTCGCACGTTTGATCTTCCGACATTAATCATCGGCTCAACCGCTATAGTCATTCCCCGATATAACCTAAGCCCCTTACCGGGTGACACAAAATTGGGTACATCGGGTTTTTCATGTAATGCCGTGCCTATGCCGTGCCCCACAAAGTCTTTAACTACAGAAAACCCTTTACGTTCGACATATCGCTGTATTGCCGCCGAAATATCACTTATGCGCTGCCCTTCCCTTGCATTGTCAATCCCCGCATAAAAAGCATTTTCAGCCGTCTGTATTAGTAACTTCGCAGTCTCCGAAATTGTACCAACCCCGTGTGTTACAGCTCTGTCGCTGTGATACCCGTCATAATAGGCACCAATGTCAATGCTGACAATATCTCTCTCTTTTAAAACAATAGTGTTCGATGGTATACCATGTATGACCACATCATTTATTGAGGCACATATACTGCTTGGGTATCCGTTATAATTTAAAAATGAAGGTTGTGCCCCTTTTGATATAATCGCGTTATATGCAATTCTATCAAGCTCTTCGGTGCTGATTCCGATGCAAATTGCATCCGCCACCGCCCTGTGTGCAAAGGCTACTATTTCTCCGGCCTTTTGCATTTTTACAATTTCTTTTGCTGATTTAATAGTTATCATTTTCTATGCCCGATTGCCCCTATAATATAATCAGATATGCTTTCTGCATCATTATCCGCGTCCACTGTCAGTAGCAAACCTTTTTGACGATAGTATTGTATAACCGGACCGGTTTGTTGATTATAGACCTCAAGCCGTTTTTTAATCGTCAAAGGTTTATCGTCATCCCTTACCACCAAAGGCGTATCACAGCTTTCGCATATTTCGCCTTTTTTAGACGGCAGTGAACTAATATGATAAATCGCCCCGCATTTCCCACATACACGTCGCCCGCTGAGCCGTTTTATAACAACTTCTTCGGGTACGTCCATGAAAATTGCAATGTCCGTGCGTATACCCGCTTTGTCCATTGCTTGTGCTTGTGGCAGGGTGCGCGGAAAACCGTCAAGTATATAACCGTCTTTACAATCTGACATACCAAGCCGCTCTAATACCACATCTATCATAACATCATCCGGCACCAAAGCCCCACTATTTGCAAATGCCTCGGCGCGCTTACCGACAGGACTACCTTTTGATATCGCATCGCGCACCATTGCGCCTGTGGAAATAGCCGGAATGTTAAGTCTTTTTATTAATGATACAGATTGGGTTCCTTTCCCACTTCCGGGTGCGCCCATTATCAGTATATTCATAAGCCTCTCCGTTAAAATTATTCTAAGAAACCCTTGTAATGTCTCATCAACATTTGTGATTCCAACTGCTTAACAGTATCCAATGCAACACCGACCGCAATTAAGATAGATGTACCGCCGATACTTATATTTATACCGGTTGTTCTGGTTGCTACAATTGGGAATATAGCAATTAGTCCCAAGAAAATCGCACCCGCTATCGTTATTCTCGAAAGCACCTTTGATATGAAATCACTTGTGGGTTTGCCCGGGCGTAGACCGGGTATAAAACCGCCGTTACGTTTCATGTTGTTAGCAATTTCAACCGGGTTGAACTGTATTGCAGTGTAAAAGTATGTGAAGAAAATTATAAGCAAAAAGTATACTACCGAATAAAGTGTGCTAGACGGCGATAGGAAAGCTAAAATCCGACCTATAAAGCCTCCGCTTTGTTCGGTTTTCCCAAAAAAGCCGGCAAGTGTGCCCGGGAATGCCATTATACTCATTGCAAATATAATGGGAATAACACCGGCTGCCAATACCTTTATGGGAATATGGGTGCTTTGGCCACCGTACATCTTACGCCCGACTACCCTTTTCGAATATTGAACAGGTAGACGCCGCTCGGCGTTGTTCATTGCAACCACCACTGCTATAACAATAACTGCAACCAGTAGAATTCCCAAAAGGGTAAAAGCATTAATGGCTTCCGCTTTATAGCTTGCCACAAGCGTACTTACCATTACAGGTCCGCGTGATACTATACCGGCAAAAATCAACAATGAAATACCGTTGCCGATGCCTTTTTCATTTATTTGCTCCCCAAGCCACATCAAAAACGCAGTACCAGCGGTGAATGTCAATACTATTGTAATTCCTGTTGCCCAACCCGGATTATTAATGGCCCTTGAGTTGGCTAAGGTAAAGTATAAGCCAACTGCCTGAATGAATCCAAGTACCACAGTTAAATAACGCGACCATTGGGCAATCTTTTTCCTACCCTCTTCGCCTTCCTTCGAAAGGCGTTCAAGCGCAGGGATCGCAACTGTCAACAAATTCATAATAATTGACGCGTTAATGTATGGTGTAATGCTCATTGCAAAAATCGTGGCATTACTGAAAGACCCCCCCGAAAAGGTGTCAAGAAAACTTAACAATGAGCCCTCCCCGGTTTTGGCAATCATCTCTTTCATTGCTTCTCTGCTGATAAAAGGTACAGGTACAAATGCACCTAAACGAAAGATTAACAACATAAAGAAGGTAAATAAAAGCTTTCTTCTAAGGTCTGGTATCTTCCATGCGTTTCTAATTGTCTGTAGCAATTATATCACCTCTGCCTTTCCGCCGGCGTTGGCGATTTTTTCTTGTGCAGTCTTTGAAAACCTTTTGGCTTTTACAACCAAGCTTTTTTCAAGCTCTCCCCTACCAAGTATAACAATGCCATCTTTGACTTTGGAAATAACGCCTTTTTCTTTAAGAAATTGAGCAGTTATCTCGGTGTCGGCATCAAATTTGTTCAAATCTTCAATGTTGACTTCTACATATTGCTTTGCAAAAATATTTGTAAATCCACGCTTAGGTAATCGTCGGGTTAAAGGCATTTGACCGCCTTCAAAACCTGGACGCACACCGCCACCGCTTCTTGCTTTTTGCCCTTTCTGCCCTCTGCCGGCAGTTTTACCGTTCCCACTTCCAGGGCCTCTGCCTTTTCTCTTGCTTTCTTTAGCAGAACCGGCAACAGGTGACAATTCGCTTAGTTTCATTTTGCCACACCTCCTTTTTATTGTGCGTTATATCTGTTCAATCGATACCAAATGCATTACCTTATCGACCATTCCTCTGATTTGAGGAGTATCATTATGTGTAACCTCACTGCGGACTTTATGCAACCCCAGTGCCGCTACAGTAGCTATTTGATCTTTTTGTTGCCCGATAGTGCTCTTTATAAGAGTTATCTTGATTTTTTTAGCCACCTTTTTTCCTCCTTAAGTCGGCCGACATTATTAAGTTGCGGCAGACTGTGATTAATTATGAAAATTTATTATTCAGGCATTTATCGTTTCGTCTGTTTTTCCTTTATAAACCTGGTCTACGCTAATACCGCGCCTTTTGGCAACTCCCTCGCTATTGTCAAGCGAAGCCAAACCCTGCAAAGTCGCATAAACCACATTTCTTGAATTGTTAGAACGTAAAGATTTCGAACGCACATCCCTGATGCCCGCAAGTTCCAAAACAGCACGTGCAGAGCCTCCTGCGATAACACCGGTACCCTCTGTAGCTGGCTTTATAAGAACCTCTCCGGCACAATGCTTACCTATCACTTCATGAGGTATTGTAGTCCCTATTATCGGAACTGTTATCATATTCTTTTTTGCATTTTCAATCCCTTTGCGTATAGCGTCAGGGATTTCGGTAGCTTTCCCCATTCCGGCACCGACGTGTCCGTTTTCATCACCAACAACGACAAGTGCGCTAAAACGAAATGTTCTGCCACCCTTGACGACCTTAGCGACACGATTAATCGTAACAACTCTTTCTTGCATATCAAGTGTTGCCGGATCTATTCTTCTTGCCATTAGCTCACCTTCCTAATTATAGTAATTAAAATTCTAATCCGCCCTCACGTGCGCCCTCGGCAAGGCTTTTGACACGTCCATGATATAAATAACCGCCTCTATCGAATACTACGCGCTTTATTCCAGCCGAAAGCGCTCTTTCTGCGACGAGTTTGCCAATGGCAGCGGCGATATCTTTATTGCCCCCGTTACTTTCCTTAAGTGTCTTATCAAGGGTAGATGCCTGCACCAATGTAACACCCTTTTCATCATCAATAACTTGGGCATATATGTTATTAAGGCTCCTGTAAACATTCAGACGCGGGCACAGAGCAGTGCCGCTTATTCTTTTCCGAACCCGTAAATGACGTCTTTTTCGTGCAATGTTACTTTTATTCTTATTAATCATGTGAATTGCTCCTTTTTACCGTTAAATAAAGACATTTATTTTAGTTATTTTGCCCCGGCTTTGCCCTCTTTGCGCCTGATATGCTCATCGACATATTTAATGCCTTTTCCCTTGTACGGCTCCGGTGGTCTTTTTGAGCGTATTTCCGCTGCTACTTGACCAACTACCTGTTTGTCCGTACCTTTTACAATAATCTGGTTTGGAGCGGGTACTTCAATTGTAATACCCTCAGGCTCTTCCATTTCGACCGGATGCGAATATCCGATTGTAAGAGTCAGCTTATTCCCTTGTTTTTGGGCACGATAGCCAACACCGTTGATTTCAAGTTTTTTTGAATACCCGTTTGTAACCCCTTCAACCATATTGGCAATAAGTGACCTTGTAAGCCCATGCAGTGATTTGTGAGTTTTTGCCTCTGACGGGCGTTCAACAACAACGGTTGCATTCTCTGTTTTTATTATCATATCCTTATGCAATTGCCGTGACAATGTGCCACCCGGACCTTTAACGGTAACATTGTTTTGTGCATCTAATTTAAAATCAACGCTGTCCGGAATTGCAATCGGCATCTTTCCAATTCGCGACATACATTTCACCTCCAACATAATAGCTTTGCCGGGCAAAGCTTACCAAATAAATGCAAGCACCTCTCCGCCTACATTCTCACGTCTTGCTTGTTTATCCGTCATAACACCCTTAGATGTTGAAATTATAGCTATGCCAAGCCCTTTAAGACCCCTTGGTAATTCGTCACGGTTAGCATAGACACGTAAGCCCGGTCTAGAAATCCTTTTCAATCCGAGTATTACTTGCCTCTTACTTTCCCCGTATTTAAGCCAAATTCTAATATTACCCTGCCTGCTATCTTCAATATCTTCGAATTTTTTAATATAACCTTCCTCAAATAAAATCCTTGCTATTGAGCGTTTCATATTAGATGCCGGGATGTCAACACTTGTATGTTTGGCCTTGCTTGCAATTCTTATCCTTGTTAACATATCCGCTATAGGGTCTGTTGTTTGCATAATGAACCTCCTTCCGGTAAAAGAGTTTACCCCAATAAGGGCAACCCATTAACATAAAAATTTACTAAAGCTACATAAAACATCGTATCTTACCAACTTGCTTTTTTCACGCCGGGTATTTTGCCTTCATGGGCAAGTTCCCTAAAGCAAATCCTGCATATACCGTATTTGCGCAAATAGGCATGAGGCCTACCGCAAATTTTGCAGCGATTATAAGCTCGAACTGTATATTTAGGGGTTCTTTGCTGCTTTAAAATCATTGCCTTTTTTGCCACTGGTTAATCCTCCTCGTATATAAAAATACGTATGACATTTTAATATATCAACCTGCATACACTATTGCCTAAAGGGCGCACCCATAAGCGAAAGTAATTCTTTTGCCTCTTCGTCAGTATTTGCTGTAGTAACAAACGCGATATCCATGCCCCTTATTTTGTCAACCTTATCGTAATTAATTTCGGGAAAAATAAGTTGTTCTTTTATGCCAAAAGAATAATTACCTCTACCGTCAAAAGAATTTGGATCTATACCGCGAAAGTCTCTTACACGAGGAAGGGCAATATTAAACAATCTATCTAAAAATTCATACATACGATCGCCCCTCAGCGTTACTTTACAACCGACATTCATCCCGACGCGCAGTTTATACGCAGCCACCGATTTTTTGGCTTTAGCAACGATTGCCTTTTGACCTGTGATAATAGCTAAATCATTAACTGCAGAATCCATTGCCTTAGCATCTTCTTTGGCTTCCCCAACACCCATATTAACAACAATTTTTTCAAGTTTAGGGACTTGCATATTATTTTTATAATTAAACTTCTTTATCAGAGCCGGCACAGTTTCTTTATAATAAAAATCTTTCATTCTCGCCATGGTTTAGTTTTCCTCCTTTACACGCAATCAGATTATCTCGGCGCAACGTTTGCAAACCCTGACAATCTCTCCGGATTCAAGCACCTGTCTGCCGATTCTTGTCGAGCGCCCGCATTTAGGGCAAGAAAGCATAACCTTGCAAACTTTGATGGCAGTTTCTTGATTAATGAGCCCGCCTTCATCGCCCGCTTTTCGTGGTTTTTTATGCTTAACAGCCATTGCAATGCCCTCTACAATAACCGATTCTTTTTTTGGTATTACAGTCAACACCTTGCCTTTTTTACCTTTATCCTTACCGGATAAAACGACTATCGTGTCGCCTTTTTTTACATGCATTTTCTTATTCATACGCTAACCTCCTTATGCCGGAATTTGCCGTATAAACAATCCGCTGTGCGAATTATTCAACAGACATTACTTATAACACTTCGGGCGCCAAAGAAAGAATTTTCATGTACTCTTTATCGCGTAATTCCTTGGCAACCGGCCCAAAGATACGGGTTCCGCGCGGGTTTTTATCATCCTTAATTAAAACAGCCGCATTTTCGTCAAACTTAATATATGAACCGTCCGGCCTCCTGAGACCTTTTACCGTTCGAACTATCACCGCTTTTACAACTTCACCTTTTTTGACAACACCGCCAGGCATTGCTTTTTTTACCGAAGCGGTAATTACGTCTCCAATATTGCCGTAACGACGTACAGAGCCGCCTGTCACATTAATACACATAATTTCTTTGGCTCCGGTATTATCGGCAACTTTTAGTAATGATTGTGTCTGGACCATCGACGTAATTCCTCCTTTCTTGGAATTAGTGTAAAACTATTTCGCCTTTTCAACAACTTCAACAAGTCGCCATCTTTTATCTTTTGAAAGGGGCCTTGTTTCCATAACCTTAACTTTATCTCCGATTTTACATTCGTTGTTTTCATCATGAGCTTTAAGCCGGTGGGTACGTTTAATAACCTTTTTATACAGAGGATGTTTTACACTGTCCTCAATTGAAACGGTTATGGTTTTATCCATTTTATCACTTACAACCTTACCCATTCTGGTTTTCCTTTTATTTCTTTCTGGCAATTTAATATTCCTCCTTATTTCGCAGCTTTTAGCTCTTCTTCTTTAAGAAGTGTATTAATTCTTGCAATTGTCCTTTTTACTACTACAATTCTCATTGGATTATCAAGCTGGTTTGTAGCCTGTTGGAACCTTAAGTTAAAAAGCTCGGTTTTGAAAGCCTTTTTCTTATCTAATAGCTCAAGCACAGTCAGATTCCGAAGTTCACTAATTTTCATCTACTACACCCTCGCCTTCTTTGCGGATAAATTTGCATTTGATAGGCAATTTTGCTGCCGCGAGACGCATAGCCTCTTGCGCGTCTTCCTCGCTGACACCGCCGATTTCAAATATTACTCGTCCCGGTTTGACAACGGCTACCCAATATTCAGGTGCGCCTTTACCACTACCCATGCGTGTTTCCGCAGGTTTTTTTGTTACCGGTTTATCAGGGAACAATTTAATCCACACTTGGCCGCCTCTTTTGATATATCGTGTTGCTGCTATACGGGCGGCTTCTATTTGATTTGCTGTTAACCATGCCGGTTCGATTGCTTGAATGCCGTAATCCCCATACGTTATGGAGCTACCTCTTGTTGCCTTCCCCGACATTTTGCCTCGCATTACTCTTCGATATTTAACCCTTTTTGGAGATAACATTTGCGTTTCCCCTTTCTTCTTTTGGTTCTGTTCTGCTTTCGGGAAGCACCTCACCCTTATATATCCAAACCTTAACACCGATTTTACCGTATGTGGTATTGGCTTCAGCAAAACCATAGCTGATATCCGCTCTAATGGTCTGCAACGGTATGGTTCCCTCACGATAGTGCTCCGAGCGCGCAATTTCTGCGCCGCCCAAACGACCGGAGCAGTTTGTTTTTATACCCTTTGCCCCTGCTTTCATCGTACGTCCCATAGCACTTTTCATTGCTTTTCTGAAAGAAATACGTCTTTCAAGGGATGACGCGATATTTTCGGCTACAAGCTGTGCGTCAAGGTCTACACGTTTAACCTCAACTATGTTAAGGAATACTTCTTTCCCTATAATTTCTTGTAACTGTATTTTGAGCCTTTCTATTTCCGTACCGCCTTTTCCGATGATTATACCCGGTTTGGCGGTGTGTATAAATATTCTTACTCGGTTCGCCTTTTTTTCTATTTCTATTTTAGAAACACCTGCTTGGTAAAGTGTTTTTTTTAAAAATCTTCTGATTTTATAATCTTCGACAAGGCTGTCACCGAACTCTTGATCTGAAGCATACCAGCGAGATTTCCAATCTTTAATAACCCCTACTCTAAAGCCATTGGGATGTACTTTTTGTCCCATAATCTACCTCCTTATACGCGTCTATTCTTGCACGGCATCGTCTGTTGACGTTTTTTTTGAATTAGCAGTTTCTTCCGCTTTTGTTTCGGTTTTAACACCTTTTGCTTTCGGCTTTTTGTCCGTTTCAGCCTTTTTATCTTTTCCGGTCTTTTTCTCAGTTGCAGCCTTTTTCTCAGTTGCAGCCTTTTTCTCGGTTGCAGCCTTTTTCTCGGTTGCAGCCTTTTTCTCGGTTGCAGTCTTTTTCTCGGTTGCAGCCTTTTTCACAGGTTCTGCTTTTTTCTTTGATTCGGCTTTTCGCGCCGTATCCTCTTGTATAGACTCTTTAAGAACTATTGTTACGCGACTTGTGCGTTTTAGTATTCTAAATGCCCTGCCTTGAGACCTCGGCTGAATTCGCCTCATTGTAGGCCCTTGATTTGCATAAACTTCCGCAACATATAACGCCCCAACATTCATATCATGGTTGTTTTCAGCATTTGCCACTGCTGAAAGTAACAACTTCTCAACCGGCTCGCTCGCCGCTTTTGGTGTTGCGCGAAGAATTGCTAAAGCGGTTGTTACAGGCTTATTTCTAATTAAATCTATAACAATTTTAACTTTTCTTGCCGAAATTCTTAAATTATTATTCTTTGCTATTGCAACAGCTTGCATAAATGTCGCCTCCTTTTTATCCACAGGATTATTTAACGCTTGTTGTCTTGGCACCCGCATGCCCTCTGAATATTCTTGTGGGTGCAAATTCGCCAAGTTTATGACCCACCATATCTTCCGTTATATAAACCGGCACATGTTTTTTACCATCATGTACTGCAATTGTGTGCCCTACCATTTCGGGAAAGATGGTAGAAGCCCTTGACCATGTTTTCAGGACCCTTTTTTCGCCGGACTTGTTCATATCTGCTATCCTCTTCAGCAAAACTTCGCTTACATAAGGACCTTTTTTAACCGAACGACCCATTTTGTTGTTCCTCCTTTCCAAATGGTATAGATTATTTCGAACCTCTGCGTTTTACAATAAATTTATTTGAAGCCTTCTTCTTCTTTCTGGTTTTCATTCCGAGTGTAGGTTTACCCCACGGTGTTACCGGAGACGGAAGCCCAATCGGTGATTTACCCTCACCGCCACCGTGCGGGTGGTCATTTGGGTTCATTGCGCTACCGCGTACTGTCGGACGGAAACCTTGATTTCGCCTTCTGCCCGCTTTACCGATAGTAATGTTTTCGTGGTCTGGGTTGCTGACTTGCCCGATAGATGCTTTGCAGTTCAACCTAACCATGCGCACCTCTCCTGAGGGTAATCTTACTTGGGCAAAATTGCCCTCTTTTGCCATAAGCTGAGCGTAATTGCCCGCACTTCTGACTAACTGGCCGCCCCTGCCCGGGTACAATTCAATATTATGAATAAGTGTTCCGACAGGAATATCCTTTATTTCAAGACAACTGCCCGGAATAATATCCGCCCCAAGCCCCGACATTATTTTCGCACCTTTTTTAAGACCAACCGGTGCTAAGATGTACCTCTTTTCACCATCTTCATATTGAACCAATGCAATGTTTGCACTTCTGTTTGGATCGTACTCAATTGATAATACGTCGGCGCTAATGCCGTCTTTGTCCCTTTTAAAATCTATTATTCTGTACTTTCTTTTAACACCGCCGCCACGATGACGCACCGTGATTTTGCCTTGGTTATTTCTGCCCGCCTTGCTTTTAAGGCTTACCAACAGAGATTTTTCCGGCGGCACTTGATCTATTTCTGCGAAAGTCGACACCGTCATAAAACGCCGTGAGGGTGTCGTCGGTTTATACTTTTTAATCGCCAATGAATTCCACTCCTACCTAATATATTTTTTAGCATAAGAAAATGAAACGGTTTAACTCATGCCCTCAAAAAACTCAATTGTTTTACTATCTTCTGTTAAGGTAACTATAGCCTTCTTCCAATCCGAACGTTTACCTACATGCACTCCTTGCCGTTTTTTCTTTCCTAAAATATTCATTGTGTTAACCTTTTGCACCTTAACGCCGAAAACTTTCTCTACTGCCTGTTTGATTTCAATTTTGTTAACATTTCGCGCAACTTCAAAGGTGTA
Organism: Clostridiaceae bacterium; assembly: GCA_012511915.1. Classification (GTDB taxonomy): domain Bacteria; phylum Bacillota; class Clostridia; order Monoglobales; family Firm-18; genus JAAZFB01. Next base: position 2,295 of record JAAZFB010000034.1, on the reverse strand, counting down.
TTTTTTGTCGGCAGTTTGACCCATCGACTTTTCGGTTACTATCGGTCGTATTATAATATCATGGGCTGTTTTTTCCATTTAAGCATACACCTCCTCGATTTTCGTAACCGCATCTTTTGTTACAATAAACTTAGCGTGTTGTAATATGTCGTACACATTTATATTTGAAGCTATAGTGGTTTTAATATAAGGTATGTTTCTTGCGCCACGGACTACATTTTCATTCTTGGCTGCGGTAACAATCAAAGCATTGTCAACATTAAAATCAGCAAGGATTTTTGCAAAGTCTTTCGTTTTATAACTGTCTATATCAAGGTGTTCCAGTACGATTATATCACTTGAGACCATTTTTGACGATAATGCTGATTTTAGTGCAACATCACGTAATTTTTTATTAACGCTAAACCTATAGCCCCGAGGTTTTGGGCCGAGTGCAACGCCGCCGCCCTTCCATTGCGGAGACCGAATGCTACCCTGACGAGCACGTCCCGTGCCCTTTTGACGCCACGGTTTTTTACCACCGCCCCTTACTTCGGTGCGTGTTTTTGTGCTTTGCGTGCCTTGCCGTTGATTGGCAAGATAGTTCACAACCATTGTATGCATAGCTGAAGTATTAATAGTGTTGGCAAATAAAGCATCACTGAGCTCTATCTCTCCAACTTTCTCTGCCTTTATATTATATAATGTTGTTTTTGGCATTGTGTTATCCTCCCTTTTGACTACTTGCGGCTTTTAACCGGATTTTTAATAACAAGCAAACCATTTTTCGGCCCCGGCACCCCGCCTTTTATTAGCATTACACCTTTTTCCGAGTCAACCTTCACAACGGTTAAATTTTGCACTGTCACCTTTTCAACGCCCATATGACCAGGCAATTTTTTACCTTTCATAACCCTGCCCGGGCTTGAACATCCGCTCATTGCCCCAACGCCTCTGTGATACCCTGAGCCGTGAGACATCGGACCCCTATGGGTCCCCCATCTTTTTACTGTGCCGGCAAAACCTTTACCTTTGGAAATCCCCGAAATATCAACCTTTTCGCCTGCAGCGAATATATCGGCTTTTATTTCGTCTCCAACATTTAAGCTATCAATGTCATCCAGCCTAAACTCCCTTAAATACTTTTTGGGGGATAATCCCGCCTTTGAATAATGACCGTTTTGCGGTTTGTTTGCTCGCTGTTGTTTAATATCGATAAAACCAACCTGTACAGCATTATATCCATCATTGTCAATCGTTTTCTTTTGCACAACTACATTTGGTCCGGCCTGAACTACCGTCACCGGTACTAACCTACCAACATCGTTAAAAATTTGTGTCATGCCGAGTTTGCGTGCCAAAATAGCCTTTTGCATAATCTTCTTCCTTTCTGTTGTTATAATAGTGGAAGCCGCCGCTGTGTACTAAAAATGTCTGTAGCCGTTAGCAATGGCTTCATATTCATTCTGACAGGAATCTGCGGAAATCACTTAATATAATTTCCGTGTTGTTCTAACGAAATTAAATATTCTGTTAACTAAATAGATAACATACTTTTCAAAAATTACAGTTTAATTTCTATGTCGACCCCTGCAGGTAAATCCAATCTCATTAGAGTTTCCACCGTTTTGGATGTCGGTGCTAAAATATCTATAAGACGTTTGTGTGTGCGTTGTTCAAACTGTTCTCTGCTGTCTTTGTATTTATGAACCGCCCTAAGAATAGATACCACTTCCTTTTCTGTGGGAAGAGGGATTGGACCGGATACGCTTGCCCCCGTTCTTTTTGCCGTTTCAACTATTTTTTCTGCGGACTGGTCAAGCAAAACATGGTCATATGCCTTTAATCTGATTCTAATTGTTTCTTTTACTGCAGCCATTGTTGTTACCTCCTTTAAAAGCTTCACACTAACCCGGGCGTGTCGAGCAGCTTATAACATAAACCCAGTTTCCTGTACTACAGACCACTGGGCATTAAACTACCTAAAAAATTATTTTATTGCAAAATAATATTTTACTGTGCAGTTGCGTAACCGGCGCCCGGTTTTATAAACTGGACAATCTCCTCGGAAATGACCTGTCATAACAGACAGCAACCTCCCGAATCATCGTATGTCATATTACGCTCGAACATTATACAATATAATTATTATCAATGCAAGCCTTTTTTTAAAATTAATTGATTTTTTCTGTTAAAAGTCAAGACATGGGTTACACTTTTGATGAACTTCCTCTTGTCAAGGTGGAGCGGTGGAGATTTTCCTTTGGAAAATACTACCGACTACCTTGACAACGCATTAATGATATAATGTTGTAG